>NZ_JAEDXV010000020.1:0-89138 GCF_036877645.1 Terriglobus sp. ADX1 | reverse complement strand
GCAGCATATCGCCCTGATCCAGCGCAATCGCATACTCGCCACGCGTAAACTCGCGTGCCTTCTGCACAAAGTCCTGCATCGTGCCGGTATGCGGAACCTTGTTGTGATACCAGGCGATCGCTGCATAGCTGGGGATATAACGCTTCGTATCCAGGTCATAGCCCGGCGAGTTCACAAAGTAGTTCAGCACTGACGACAGCAGCGTCACGCCATTGAAAGCAATGCCATCATTGTTCAGCGAAGCCACCAGCGCAGCCGAACGTGGCGTGCCATAGCTCTCGCCAAACAAATACTTCGGCGAAGCCCAGCGCTGATTCACCGTGATGTAGCGCGTAATGAACTTGTTGAACGCGCGTACGTCCTGATCCACACCCTGGAAGTCCGCAGCCTTACCCTTGCCCACCAGACGCGAATAACCCGTCAAAGGCGCATCGATAAATACGAGATCGCTCTTATCGATCAGGCTGTACTGGTTCTGCACCCACTCATACGGCGGCGCACCGGAAGCTTCGGGGCTCTTGGTAAGAACGCGAATCGGCCCCATCGAACCCATGTGCAACCAGATCGTCGCCGAACCAGGCCCACCGTTGTAAAAGAACGTCACCGGACGCGACTTTGCAGGCACACCGTCCTCGGTGTAAGCCACGTAAGACATCGTGCCGATAGGCTTGGAATCCTGTCCCTCACCATTGATCAGCAGAACGCCAACCGTTGCGGTGTAGTGCACAGGACGTGAGCCCGCAGTCCACTCATGATGAGTCACAGAGGTGGTCTCAGCCGGAATCGGCAACTCACCTTCCGCAGCATTCGCAGCAGGTGCAGCAGCATTCCCCGCACGACCACGCTGCGGAGTCGCAGTCGCATTCGCCGCAGGTGCGTCAGGCTTCGCAGCAGATGTGGCTTCCTGCGCGCAGAGCGAGAAGGGCAGCAGCAAAAACGAAAGCGCGGATAAAGCAATAAGTCGAGCGCGCGGGTCCAAAGGGAAGGTCCTCCGTTACAGAAACTGTTTTATCGATAATCAGAGAGTAGACGACAACCCATACCTCCGGCGCGACAAATTCCGCAACAAGCTTCAAAGGCCGTCATCAACAGAGTTCAAAGGTAGTCATTCTGGCTCTGAGCCTGGCGAAGGGAAAGAATCCCGCCACACTTCATCGCACCAATGCTGCTGATCCATTTCAGTCACAAATGCAAACCAGCTTCGCGAAAGCGCAGCGGCCTGTCGTTATAATTGCGCCGAAAAAGAAAGGGAAACAAATGCCACAGGACAATGCAAAGATCGTCCGTGAATTTGTACAGGAAGTTATCTCGAACGGAAACATTGAAGCGGCTTCCAGATACGCTTGGGAAGATGTTGTCGAGCAGGTTCCACTTCCCGGCCAGGGACCCGGCTTGGAAGGTTTGAAGGATGTCATCCGCGCCATGCGAACCGGTTTTCCGGACATCGTCTTCTCCATTTACGAGCAGGTAAGTGAAGGCGACAAAGTCGTCAGCCGCTTTGAATGGACGGGCACGCACCGTGGCAACTTCCTCGGCATCCCTCCCACGGAACGGCCCGTACGAGTATGGGGAATTGTCATTGATCGTTTGGAAGAAGGCCGCATCAAAGACACCCGCATCATCATGGACACCATCGGCCTCATGACCCAGTTAGGTGTCCTGCCCGCCTCACCCACACCCTAGCGGACAAACACTAACGGTCGATAATTGATGCCAGCGAAGCTCATACGCATAACGCGTACGTCTTCGGAAGGGCAGGGCTTCAGCCCTGCCGTAAAAGCACCACGAGAAAAGGGGCTTCAGCCCCTGAGGGAATTCACCTTCACCACGGTCTTCCCAGCGAAGCTCGTATGGTCAAAGACCGTCATCCTGAACGAAGCGAAGCGTAGCTGAAGGACCTGCTTTCCTCTCAACCCTCTCCAACGCCGAATGGAAAGCAAAACCACTCACCTACAATCAACAAAGGCCCGCTCTTTGTTGACCTCTATCCGAACCCGTCTCATCATCGCCGCGCCAACCATCACAGCCATAAGCTTGATGGCCGGAAACGCCGGTCTTCTCCTGCGACGAGGTCTCCATCCAAATCTCGAAACCGCCGTGGGCTTTCTATGGATCGCGTCCGATTACGCGCTTCGACAAAAATCGCGTCATCCCATCGCTGCACCAAGACTCAACGCTGCAGGAGTCATCCTCGGAAGCCTTCTACTTTCCGCAAGCGGTCTCCATGCGGGCAATGTCGACTGGAATCGAGTAAGAACCCCTCTCGGCTACATCCCCGCAGCCGCAGTCGTAGGTTTCCAGAATGAATTGCGTCGGCTTGGCCAACGCCTTTCCGCATCACGCTCCGGCATTGCGAAGTTTGTAGGAACAACGTTGAGGCATCCCTATGCACTCTCTGCACTCCTGTGCTCGTACGGCGTCATAGAGTTAATGAAAAGCGCCCTGCACGCACAGGATCGTGGACTCATAGCCATCAGCGCCGCATACGGCGTGGGAACATTCTTCCTGTCGCTGTTGGACTATGGGCGGTCAGACGTTGGAGTGAACTCATCAGCGCAACGGTTTCATCTACAAGAAAACCAGTCGGCATGACTGGTAGGTAAACTCCAATTCACTTCTGGAGACGAGGAAAGTCATGAAGGAGTGCGTAACTGTACTCGCTGCTTTGCTGGTTTGGAATGCTTCTCTGTTTGCGGAGCAACACTGTAATGCCGTTGGGGCAAAGGACGTGAAGATTCATCAAGCCCAGGTGGAAGTTCAAATGCCTCCACAGATACAGCCTGTACTTGCAAGTGATGGTCGGCGTCACCTGGCTTATGAGCTACATATCACCAACTTCAACTCGGAAGCGTCTCCTATAACGCTCGAGCGCATTTCGGTATTTGCGAACAGAGCATCGCAGCCGTTGTTTCAATGGAAAGGGCATGCACTGGGTGCTCTGCTGGTGCATCCGCAGGAAATCAACTCGGATGGAATACCAATAGAGCAAGGCCGTCGCAAAGTTCTTTACCTATGGCTAACGCTGCCTGAGGGAGCAACAAACAAGCCGCTTCGGCAGCAGTTGGACTTCTGTGGACCGGCAGGTGAGTTACAGCAAGCAAATATTACGATTCCGGTTTCGAGTAGGCCTGTGGTGGAGGTTGGACCGCCCTTGAGGGGTGGAAGATGGCTCGCAACTGAAGGACCGGGCAATGCGCGCTCACATCATTGGGGAAGCTTGGTAGCCGTGAATGGAGAGGTAACCATTCCGCAAAGGTTCGCAATTGATTGGTTTGGCTTGGATGAATCCAATCACTCCATACGGGGCCAGCACGCATCATTAGGTGCAACTCTTGACCCGGACTGGTTTGGCTTTAACAGGGAAGTACTAGCGATAGCGGATGGGGTAGTGCGAGACATTCGCAATGACGCTCCAGATGGTACTCCCTTGACGCCGCAGGAAGTCCCTGAAGACCTGACCGCGCGCAGCTTGTATGGCAACTATGTTGTATTGGAAATCGCGCCCGGCATATACGCGCACTATGCTCATCTGCGCAAAGGAAGCGTTACTGTTAGACCGGGGCAGCACATCCGACGCGGGGCTGTGATCGGACGGCTTGGACAAACCGGTTCTGCGGGCGCGCCCCATTTGCATTTTCAGGTAAGCGACAAAACCACTTTCGAAGAATCGGAAGGTTTGCCATTCACCATCACGACATTCAAGCTTCTGGGAAAGACAAAAATCGAGACTACATTTGACCCGCAGGTGCCTGTTCCTCTTGAACCAGTTCCTCCGGGAACGCACCACGGCCAGATGCCGTTGGACGGTGATGTTGTCCAATTTCCGTAGCCGATGCATATGTCCGCTGCAGAGTGCTTAGAGTGAAAGCTGTCAAGCCCCACAACCACTCAACCCCAACAAACCAAAAGAAATAGAGTTGGCATGCTATTTCCGTAGAACAACTAAAATAGAAACAAGGGAAATAGCTAAAAGCCAACAGCCAACAGCTAAAGGCTTTAGAAAGACGATTTTGCCCCTAACCCCAATAGCAAGACGATTTTACAGCCACTAGATCCGTAAACCGTTTAGAAAGACGATTTTAGAAAAACAGGGGGAGGGGGGTACCCTAGGGGATATGCAGCAAAAGCCAATCCGCACGCTCGATAGTCGCATCGTTTACCAGAACAAATGGTCTCGTGTCCGTGAGGACAGCATTGAACGATCCAACGGTCAGCGTGGCATCTACGGCGTTCTGGATAAGGATCCTGCCTGCATCATCATCCCGCTGGAGCACACTCCCCAAGGTGACTTCCTGACGCTGGTACATCAATACCGCTACACGGTCGAAGGCAGCTACTACGAGTTCCCGCAGGGCGGTTGGGAGCAGGGCGAAGACGTGGACATTGAGGCCCTCGCCCGCGGCGAACTCCGCGAAGAGACCGGCCTCCGCGCAGGGAAGATGACCCGCCTCGCAGCCAACTGGATCGCCTACGGCGCTATGCGCCAGCGCCACCACGTCTGGCTGGCAGAGGAGTTGACACAGGGCGAGGCGGAACTGGAGGCCGAGGAAGACGGCCTGACCGTACACCGGGTCAACGTCGACGAGTTCGAACAAATGATCTTCGACGGTCGCGTGGAAGACAATTGCACACTCGCAGCGTGGGCAACATATCTTGTGTGGAAGCGCCGCGGTTAGTGAATCGTCTTCATCCGCCGGTTCATGAAGTCCTGCAACACATAGCTGCCTAAGCGATCCGGACTGGTGAAGTAAGCCTTGCCCTTGCACATCGCGCTGACCTTCTGCACAAACTGCATCAGGGCAAAGTCCTGCGCCAGCATGAAGGTGTTGATCACGATGTTGCTGCGCTTGCAGCGGTTCACCTCTTCCAGAGTCTCGGCAATCACCATGGGATCAAGGCCGAAGGCGTTGCGGTAGATGCGGCCATCGTCCAGCGTAAGCGCGGACGGCTTGCCATCCGTGATCATCACGATCTGCTTCATGTCCTTGTTGCTGCGTGCAAGGATGCGCCGCGCTAGCCGCAGACCCTCGCGCGTGTTCGTGTAGTAAGGCCCAACCTTCACACGCGCGACTGCCTGTATCGGCAACTCCTCTGCGGAGTCGTGGAACAGCACCAGGTGCAGCGAGTCACCGGGGAACTGCGTACGGATCAGGTGCGACAACGCCATCGCCACACGCTTGGCCGGCGTAAACCGATCCTCGCCATACAGGATCATGGAGTGCGAACAATCCAGCATCACTACCGTCGCGCACGACGACTGGTATTCGCTCTGATGGATCACCAGGTCGCTGTACTCCACATTCAGCGGCACGCTCAGACCCTCGCGCTGCAGGGCGCTGGACAACGTGGCATTCACATCCAGGTTCATCACATCGCCGAACTCATACGGCTTGGACGATCCACTCGCCTCAATACCGCTGGCCTCATACCGAGTGTCATGCCGCCCGCTGATCGAGCGTCCCATTCCACCCAGCAGGTCCCGCAGGGACTTGTAGCTGAGGAAGTCCATGCTCTTGTCGGTGACGTGGAAGCGAGCTTCCCCCTGCGGCGGTGCAGGCTGTGCAATCTCCCCCGGCCCCGCCTGCCCCTGCATCTCCGTAGCCTCCCCCTCCTGCTTCTGGATGTAGTCCCCCTGCTGCATCCGCTCCACGAGTGAATCCAGCATTTCTTCGCGCTGCTCTTGATTCATTTCGTCGTACTGCTGCTGCATCTCTTCATCGAGGAAGTCGCCGGACTCCATCACCTGCTTGATGGCTTCGCGCAGGTTCTCCATCGTGTGATCGCCATTGAGCTCCTGGAACTCTGACCACGGATCATGGAATCCGCTATCCAGCAGAAAGTCTCCGAGAGCTTCCATCAGGTCATCAAGACCAATGCCTCCGGCAAAGTCGCCCTGGAACTTCGTGTAGCGCGTACGCTTCATGCACTTCGTGCCGTTCTCGACGCGCTCCGCGCGTGTGGTTTAGGCAGCCATTCGTTGGTGCGTCAAGGAAAGACGCAAGGGTTTAGTTGAAGCCGCGCTTGCTGCGGTTGCGGTTTTGCCAGTCTTCGCGTTCACGCTCGCGAACCTCTTCGTGGAAGTTCTGTGCTCGTTCCTTGCGTGTCTGTTTCTCCGCGGCGGTAAAGCTGCGCTCCTCTGTACGGCTAATGCGCTTGTGCGCTGTCATGCCTTCCAGCAGGAACTCTGCAGCAGACACAAGCACTTCGGCGGATGCACGATTCGGTAGCGACAACGGCTTCAGCTTGTCGAAGAGCCCCTGAATCTGCTGTAACTCCTTCAGCGAATCCTCTGCTGCTACTGCATCGGAGAGTTGTACCGTTCCACCAAGATTGAACCACTGTTCAATCTGCTGCGTGTTGGCCTCAGCGAAGTAGCCATCGAAGGTGCGTTGTACTGCGGTACGAATCACATCACGCACAACAGTGTCAGCGCCGCGCATCTCGCCTTCATATTCCAGCTCGATCTTGCCAGTGATACCTGGCATTGCCGTGTAGATGTCGCCAATGCGTGGCACCGCAACCGTCTCACCATGCTGCAATGCACGCCGTTCTGCGTTGGACAGCGCAAGCTCCATCACAGAGATAGGCAGCCGTTGCGATACACCACTGCGCTTGTCCACGCGCTTGTCTTCACGGGCAACGAATGCGATCTGCTCGACTACTTCGCGGATGTATCGCGGAATGTGTAGATCGAGAGCAGCGCGTGTGCTCCA
Organism: Terriglobus sp. ADX1; assembly: GCF_036877645.1. Lineage (NCBI taxonomy): Bacteria > Pseudomonadati > Acidobacteriota > Terriglobia > Terriglobales > Acidobacteriaceae > Terriglobus > Terriglobus sp. ADX1. The sequence goes on along the minus strand of NZ_JAEDXV010000020.1, from coordinate 82,425 downwards.
CGCTTCCTGTTCCGTCACGGAGACGGCTTGTTCCAGTGAATCAAGATAGTGCGTGCGAATCTCGGAACCGATGCGGTCTTTGAGCGGTGTCACAATCTTGCCGCGTGCCGTGTAGTCTTCCGGATTGGCAGAGAAGGTAAGTGCAACATCCAACTGCAGGCGTACGGGATAACCCTTAATCTGCACGTCGCCTTCCTGCATGATGTTGAACAGTGCCACCTGAATCTTGCCAGCAAGGTCAGGTATTTCATTGACTGCGAAGATGCCGCGATTGGCACGTGGCAGCAGGCCGTAATGCATGGTGAGTTCACTGCTCAGCAACTCGCCGGACTTAGCGGCTTTGATGGGATCAACATCGCCGATAAGATCTGCAACCGTAACATCTGGAGTCGCCAGTTTCTCCACGTAGCGTTCATCTGGAGTAAGCCACGCAATCGGAGTTGCATCGCCCTTCTCAGCGATCAGTAGCTTTGCATACGCCGAGAGTGGAACGTACGGATTGTCACGAATCTCAGAACCTGCAACGTAAGGCACAACAGGATCGAGCAGCGTAGTAAGGCCGCGCAGGATGCGGCTCTTCGCCTGTCCTCGTAAACCCAACAGGATGAAGTTGTGACGCGACAGAACTGCATTCACGATCTGCGGCAGCACAGTGTCTTCATAACCGACGATGCCCGGAAAGATAGTTTCCTTGGCGCGCAGCTTTGCAATCAGGTTGTCGCGTAGTTCGTCTTTGACGGAACGCGATACTCGGTCGATGGTCCACTCGCTGTTGCGAAGTTCGCCAAGTGTCTGCGGAAGATGCGACGGAATTGTGTGTTGTGTGGCCATCGGAGTAAGTATAGGACTCCGATACACATCATTTGGTCGCAGCGGTTCTCCCTGCCGCAAGGTAATCGATAACTATAGCCGTAGCGCACAGCGTATTCGGGCTAGCGAAAACTACGCACGTCATAGCGATTCAGTGCGTTAGCCTATCTCTGCCAGCGGAAGCCCATGACGCCAGGGATGGCACGCAAGGCATCCAACCCAATGGGACGAAGGATGTTGCCGGTGTTTGGTGCGTGCCACATCAACTCCACGCGCACCTGCGCCAGGTGAGTGGGCGAATCGTACTCTGATGCCCAACTGATGACTTGGCAATGAGCCGCTTCTATAGCCGAACGCAATTGCTGTTCGGAAGGGCCGGCGTCTGCGCAGATCAGCGTGAGGATGCCGGTGTGGCTGCGGGGGATGGACGCTTCAAGAGGGCGCAGCACAATCAGGATGAACGCTGCCAGCATTGTCCCCACAATGCCCAGCACAAGCTGACCGCCGCCGAAGAGAAGCCCCAGTATGGTGCTGTACCAAAGTGTGGCCGCAGTGGTGACGCCGATGGCAGTGTTCTCTTTTTTCAGGATCGCACCCGCACCAATGAAACCAATGCCGGAGAGGACACCAAGCGGAAGGCGCATCAGGTCCAGTCCGATATAAGAGGTGGACGAGCGGTTGTCCATAGGCAGCAGTAAATTGACCTGCAACATCATCAGCGTGGCCGCAATGGTGACCAGCATGGTGGTGCGCATGCCCGCGGGGCGACTGTGTTCATCGCGGTTCAGGCCAATCAGCATACTGGCCACAGTCGCCAACAGCAGTCTGATGGCAATTTGAGAAGGCGTGATGTGGAGTGGCATCGTGGTCACGAAAGTTTAGTGCAGGGAGAGATCAGTAGCCCAGCTCTAATTCATCCAGCAGAGCACCCATTTCCGAAGAGGCGTGACGATTGCCGGTGCGTTGCGCTGCCGCGAGTCCATCCTGCAGGCGCTGTTTTGCTTCGTCTGTGCGATGTAGCTTGGCCAGCGTCTGTCCGCTCATCTGGTAGGCGGGAACGTAATCGGGGTTGTGCTGGATGGTGGCGGTAAACTCTTCCAGCGCCTTTTCCGGGTTGTTCTGCGAAAGGTGCTCCATGGCCAGGCCGTAACGGGCAAAGCTATCGGCTGGGTTGGCCTGCAGAATTTCGGTGAGCATTGCAATCTTGTCCATGTTCCTATTGGACGCTGGAACAGCACAGCACGGCAAGCGGTCGTACACTGGTAAACGATGGAAGATCGGCACAGGACGGTAGCGGAGTCTCAGGCAGAACGCAGCGAGATTATCTTTCCCGGCGATGCAAACTCGCTCGGCAATCTCTTTGGCGGGAGGCTGATGCAGTTTATCGACCTTGTCGGTGCGGTGGCTGCGTATCGTCATGCGCGTTCCACGGCTGTTGTCACCGCGAGCATGGATCATCTGGATTTTGTCGCGCCTGTTCATGTCGGCGATTTGCTTATCCTGAAGGCCAGTGTGAATCGCGCCTTTAAGAGCAGCATGGAAGTAGGCGTGAAAGCCATGGTGGAAGATCCGAAGACGCGGCTTCTGCGCCATGTGTCCACGGCATACATCACGTATGTCGCCGTGGATCAGACAGGAACGCCGGTCGTGGTCGATCCGGTGATACCGGAGACGGAGCACCAGAAACGGCGCTACGAAGATGCTCTGCGTCGTCGCGAAAGTCGCGCGGACGAGACGCAACGGAAGCGCGATTTGCGCAAGATTCTTACCAGTGACTGGCACGTTTAGTCAGAACGATTTTTAGACAGGAAGAACGATGGGACACATGGGACAGGGCGCGCCGCAGGGGCCGCAGGCGTTGCCGGGAATCGGCGCAGTGGTGGCAGTAGGCAGCGGCAAGGGCGGCGTGGGCAAAACCACCGTCAGTGTGAATCTGGCGATTGCACTGGCCAAACTGGGCAAGCGCGTTGGATTGATTGACGCCGACATCTACGGCCCGAATGTGCCGACGATGATGGGCCAGACGCGCCAGCCGTCGGTCACAGAAGACTCCATGATGGAACCGTTGGAGAGCTTCGGTGTGAAGTTTATCTCTGTGGGGCTGATTTCGCCCGGCGATAAGCCCCTGGTCATGCGTGGACCTATGCTCCATCAGATCATCCGCCAGTTTTTGCAGCAGGTGAAGTGGGGCGAGCTGGATTACCTGATCGTCGATCTGCCTCCGGGAACAGGCGATGTTGTGATCTCGCTGGTGCAGACAGTGCCGCTGACAGGCGCAGTTGTTGTATCGACGGGGTCAGGTGTCGCACTGCAGGATGCTCGCAAGGCGCTGGAGATGTTCCACCAGGTGAACGTTGAAGTACTTGGCCTGGTTGAGAATATGTCTCAGATGCGTTTGCCCAACGGCGAAGTTATCGACGTCTTTGGCGCAGGCGGCACCGCGAGCACAGCACGCCAGTACAACCTGCCGTTCCTCGGCTCGGTTGATCTTGATCCGGCGATTCGCGCTGGTGGTGATCGCGGTTTGCCTGTATCGCTCGCTGGTGAAGATGATGCACGCGCGAAGGCTTACTTCGATATCGCTCGCGAGGTAATGGAGCGTGTCGAGGAAGTGCAGGAAGAATCGCAGGACGTGCTGGAGATCAACTAGCTCCAGCATGATTTCCAAACCGCATCTCTTCGTTTTGACAGGTGGTCCCGGAGCAGGGAAGACAACTCTGCTGAAGGAACTGGAACATCGCGGCATGCGCACGGTTCCTGAAGTTGCTCGTCAGATCATTCAGGAGGAGGTGGCTTCCGGAGGGACTGCTCTTCCGTGGGCTGACCGTGAGGCTTATACAGAGTTGATGCTGGAGCGCTCCATCCGTTCGTTTGAGAACGAGATGGATTCCGGTGCTGCAGTCTGCGACCGTGGCATTCCGGACACACTCTGTTATGCGCGGTTATGCGGGTTTGAGGAAACCGCGGTTGCTGCCGCATGCAGACAGTATCGGTATTCCCGTACCGTCTTCTTTGCGCCCGCTTGGGAGGAGATTTATGCGGCTGACGATGAGCGGCGACAGGAATTTGCAGAAGCTGTACGGACTTCGGAATTGATGTTAAGTATTTACGAGGAATGTGGTTACGAGATCACTTTCCTACCGCTTACAGACGTTAAGCAAAGAGCGGAATTCGTGCTGAATCACCTGGCCGATATTTCACGCGTCAAGGTTGCGTCTCTTTGACTCATATTTGGGCTGCGGACACGGTAAAATAAAAATCGATGGCGGATCTGCGCGAAACCGGCTGGGGTTTGCATGCGCGGCAGCAGGCGATTCTGGCTGCCGCCATTGAACTGTACGTGCAGACCGGTGAACCGGTGGCATCGCAGGCGATTGCGACTGTTAGTGGATTGAGTTCGGCTACGGTTCGCAATGTGATGTCGGAGCTGGCCGATGCGGGCATGTTGGAACAGCCGCACACATCAGCAGGACGCATTCCCACGGCTCGAGCGTTTCGCTTGCATGTGGAACAGATTCGCGGAGCGAACCGTATTGCGCCTCGTTGGCTTCCAGTGGAATCGCGCACACAGATTGACGCGCAGTTGCAGGGTCTTGGTGGCATTGGAGCGTTCTTTGAACGCACGCCGCAGGTACTTGCTGCGTTGTCCAGTGGTGTGGGACTGGCGTTGGCAACTGCGCAGCCTGGTGATCTTTTGGAGCATGTTCACTTTCAGCGGTTGGCATTGAAGAAGGTGCTTGCAGTTGTTGTCACGCGTAGCGGCGCGGTGCGGGATCGTGTGCTTTTGCTGGAGCGCGATCTTTCCATGAGTGATCTGGAAACTGCGTCGCGGTATCTGAACGAGAACTTCCGTGGATGGGATGTAGAGCGTGTGCGTGCAGAGATTGCCGCGCGTGCCGAACGTGAACGCAGCGAGTATCAGCGACTGTTGCAGGCCGCGGAGGAGTTGTGGTCGCGCGCAGTGCCGGACGACCGATCGTTGGGACAGAGCGTCTATGTGGAAGGTGTCTCAAACCTGCTGGGCGCTGCCGATAAGGACGGTGTGCGGTTGCGCGAGATGCTGGCAGCGCTGGAAGCGAAGGAACGCGTCGTCGCCCTGCTAACGGCGTATGTGAATTCGGAAGAGCGCAGCGTGCGCGTGATCTTCAATATGGAAGAGTGCGTGCCAGAGATGCAGGGCATGGTGCTGGTTGCCGCGCCTGCCGTGGTGGATGGCACGGTGCGCGGCACGGTAGGTGTGCTGGCGACGCAGCGCATGCATTACGAGAACACCATCAACGCCGTGGGGTACGTGGCGCAGATGTTTGCGCAGGCCGGAAACGACACTGGCAATCCGTCATAACGAACGCATTTGCGCACCGTGTTAAGACAGGCTTTGAGATGTTTGCAGATCGATATAGGAAGTGGATAGGCATGAAGGGATCAGAAGAAACAACTGCAGCAACGGATCAGGAGATGGTAAGCGCGGCGGAAGCGGAAGAGAGCAACACTGCCGCAGAAGCGGAGGCGGTTACCGTGTTGCAGAGCGAATACGATCAGATCAAAGGCGAGCGCGATCAGTATGCCGATCGCCTGGCGCGTCTGCAGGCAGAGTTTGACAACGCCCGCAAGCGTGAAGCCAAGGAGCGCGCCGAGTTTCGCGATTACGCCGTGGGGAACGCTGCAGAAGGATTTCTCGGCGTGCTGGATAATTTCCAACTCGCGCTGAAGTCGACAGGATCTCCGGAGCAATTTCGTGCGGGCATTGAACTCATCGCCAAGCAGTTGGATGATGCCGTCCGCAATCTTGGCGTGACGGCAGTGGAGACCGTTGGCCAGCAGTTTGACCCGCGCACGATGGAGGCGCTCGGTTCCGTGGAAACGGCTGAGCATCCGGACGATGCTGTGGTGGACGAAATCCGTAAGGGCTACCGCATCAAGGAGCGCCTGCTGCGCCCCGCACTGGTGCGTGTAGCAAAAAATACTCAGACGCATCAGGCGTAAGCATTGCTGTTGTTGCAGTAAGGATTGAGAGGGAACTTTGGCAGGAGCCACGGTGAAAGCTGATTATTACGAGGTATTGCAGGTCACAAGGACGGCAACGGATCAGGAGATTAAAACTTCCTATCGCAAGCTGGCCATGCAGTTTCATCCAGACCGCAACCCCGGCGATAAGTCGGCAGAAGAGAAGTTCAAGGAATGCAGTGAGGCCTACGGCATCCTGAGTGACCCGCAGAAGCGTGCGGCGTATGACCGTTATGGTCACGCAGGCTTTGGCGGTGCCGCATCGCAGGGTGGCGGATTCCCTGGAGGCTTTGGTGGCTTCAGCGGCGACCCGCAAGATTTGGGCGACATCTTCGGCGATATCTTTGGCGAGATGTTCGGCGGCGGTGGTGGTGGTCGTCGTCAGTCGCGTGCGCAGCGTGGCCGCGATCTGAAGTACGACATGACCATGGAGTTTGAAGAAGCGGTCTTCGGCAAAGAGCAGGAGATCAAGATCAGACGTCAGGAAACCTGCGAAGACTGCAGCGGTACCGGCTCTGCGAATGGCAAGCAGCCTGTGACATGTTCGCAGTGCCGTGGCGCAGGACAGGTGCGTTACCAGCAGGGCTTCTTCTCCGTTGCGCGTCCGTGCCCCAAATGCGAAGGCAGCGGCGTTAATGTCACCGACCCATGCCAGACCTGCCGCGGCGAAAGCCGCGTAGGTCGCGAGCACACCATTAATGTGAAGGTTCCCGCGGGTGTTGAAGATGGCACGCGTATTCGCTATCAGGGTGAAGGCGAAGCAGGAAAGCTGGGTGGTCCTGCTGGAGACCTCTACGTGGAACTGCACGTAAAGGCGCACAAGTTCTTCCAGCGCGATGGTGACGATCTGCACTGCGTGGTGCCGGTCAGCTTCCCGCAGGCTGCGTTGGGTGACGAGCTTGAGATTGAAACGCTGGAAGGTGTGGCTGTACTGAAGGTTCCGGAAGGAACGCAGAGTGGCAAGAGCTTCCGCATCAAGGGCAAAGGCGTGCCACACCTGAACAGCCACGGTAAGGGCGACCTGATCGTAGAGGTTCGCGTGCAAACGCCGAACAAGCTGACGAAGAAGCAGAAAGAACTGCTGAAGGAACTTAGTCAGACCATGACCACGGACAACGCTCCGCAATCGCACAGTTTCATGGATCGCATGAAGGAGATGTTCAGCTAACCATGTTGCTACGCGTGGGACAGATGGCGGTGGCAGTACTCGGCATGGCGTTGATCCTGCATTTCGGCATCACGCGTGATCCGGGCTGGGGTGAAACGAGTTCGCTGCATCCCGTCATCTGGACCATTCATTGGCCAGCGCTTGGAGCAGGCATCTTCTGTCTGCTCGTCACTTTTGTCCTTATGGCCTTACTTGGCCGCGAATAACCACTCACATCAGGAACGTAATGCCGCAGCGATCGCGAGTCCCGCGATCGCTGCTGTTTCTGCGCGCAGAATGCGTGGCCCCAGCGTCACATGCTGCCATCCGCTGTCGCGGAAGAGTTGCATCTCATCGGCAGTCCATCCGCCTTCGGGCCCAATCGCCAGCGCAATGCTTGCGTTGGAGGGCGCTGCTTCAAGAGCAGCGCGGATGGTGTTCTCTTCTTCTGTCTCTGCCAGTAGCAACTTCACGTTTGCATCCACCGAGGGGAGAAACTGCTTCAGCGTTACGGGATCATCGACTTCGGGGATATCCGTGCGCCGCGATTGCTGCGATGCTTCGCGAACGATGCGTCTCCAGCGCTCCACACGTTTTGCCGCAGCCTGTGACAGATGCTTTTCCGTGCGTCGTGCAAGCACAGGCGTAATGCGAGCCGCACCAAGCTCTGTAGCCTTTTCAATCGCCCATTCCAGGTGATCGAACTTGAAGACGGCAAGCAGCAGATGAACGGGGAGAGCGACTTCTGCTTCCTGTTCTTCATGGAGCGTGAAAGTGACTTCGTCGTCACGAACACTCTTTACTTCGGCGCGATGCAAAAAACCATCCGCTACGACATCAAAAATCTGTCCGGGCTGTGCACGGAGCACACGCGCAAGATGCGCGGCTTGATCGCCAGTAAGTGCGGCTTCGGTGCGTTCTTTGTTCCATGTATCGGCAATCCATCGGCGACGAGTCATAACTGTTTCAGTGTAGCGAGTGATGCAAATTCATGCGTAAACGCAACGCGGGGAGCGCTTTCGCGCTCCCCGCTTGAAGTTGCTTTGCCTTGTTGCGTTGCGGCCTTTGCCACCGCTTCGCATTGTCTTGCCGTCTTGCCTACTCTCCCTGAGTGAGAAGACTGCGCGCCGCACTCAAATGTTGCAGCTAACGAATGTATAGAAGCACGTGCGAAGAGTGTCAACAAAAAAGTTTATAAAGCTGAGACGGAAAAGTTCCTTTGCAGCGTCTCGTGTGCATGCGTTGAACAAAAGGAAGAGAGGGATCGTGACTTGAAAGCCTGTTGCGATGCTTCGTTTCGTTTACGAAATTACATGCTGAGTGCGATGCAAAAACATCGCACTCAGAGATTATTCATCGTAAATGATATTCATTTCGCCCAATATCCATGCGGCTTTCGTTAGCATTCAATGACGTTCAACGCGAGTCCGGCGAGTGACGTTTCTTTGTAGCGCGACTGCATATCGAGTCCGGTCTGGTACATGGTGCGGATCACCTGATCGAGCGAAACCTTGTGTTCGTCGAGTTCGTTCATGGACATGCGTGCGGCGTTTACGGCCTTCACGGCGCCCATGCCGTTTCGCTCAATGCACGGGATTTGCACAAGGCCACCGATGGGGTCGCAGGTCATGCCCAGGTTGTGTTCCATGGCAATCTCGGCGGCGTGTTCCACCTGAGCGTTGGTTCCATTCAACGCTGCGACGAGTCCACCTGCAGCCATGCTGCACGCTACACCGACTTCGCCCTGGCATCCAACTTCCGCACCGGAGATCGATGCATTCTCCTTGTATAAAATCCCGATGGCTGCAGCCGTAAGGAAGTAACGCAGGAGCCCGTCCTCATTGGCTCCAGGGATAAAGTCTTGATAGTAGCGAGCAACTGCTGGCACTACACCAGCGGCTCCATTCGTGGGTGCTGTTACCACGCGTCCACCAGCGGCGTTCTCTTCATTCACAGCCATCGCGAAGACGGTGACCCAATCCAGCGGTGCCAACGGATCGGATGAACCCTTCTCGTGTAGACGTGCAGAGAGGCGTGGCGCACGTCGGCGTACCTGCAGGCCTCCGGGTAGTGTGCCTTCGTTCAGCATGCCGCGTTGAATGGTGTCGTCCATCACAGCCCATAGAGCGAGTATGCCGTTACGTACATCGGTCGTTGCGTCGCCGGTGCTCTCTACACGTGGCCGCAGAATTTTCCGATCGTCGACCATCGCGACTTCATTTGCGAAGACCAACTCTGCAATGGTGATGTTTGCTGTAGCCGCGGACGCCAACAACTCTGCTGCGCTGCGAAAATTGTAGGGAATATCGCGCGACGATTCGGGAGTAGCTGCGCCGCTTGCCGAGAATCGTTCTGCCGTCACGATGAAGCCACCACCGATGGAATAGAAAACTTCATCGGCCAGCTTGTTACCCGCCTCATCGAATGCGCTGAAGCGTACGCCGTTCGGATGTGTGATCACATCGGCATCGGGATACATCTGGTTTTTGTGAAAGAGCAGATCGCGCTCACGTTGAAAGGGAATGCGCCTCGTCCCACCAAACAGCAGGACGCCTTCCCCAGCTTCAAGCAGTATGGTTTTGTGGTGTTCCGGGTCAATGGTGTCCGGCATCTCGCCTGCAAGGCCTGTCAGTACTGCGGAATCAGTTCCGTGTCCTATGCCAGTCAAAGCCAACGAGCCGTACAGATCAATCTGTACGCGTTGCACATCGTCAAACGCATTTGCTCGTTGCAAGCCACGAAGAAATGCCTGGGCTGCGCGCATGGGGGCGACGGTGTGCGAACTGGAAGGGCCGATACCGATCTTGAAAAGTTCAAAGAGACTGGTCACAGCGCTATTCTAGGCGCTGCGGGCCAGTCTCTTTTGTTCCGCTCCGATGGGCTGGAGTTATTTCTTGTGCTTTGTCGGCGATGTGGCGCCGGGCGTCGTGGTCTGACGGATGTAGGCGGCGTTCGCGATGAAACGTACGTTTTCCTTGTCATCGTTCAGCAGGTTGTGAAGCGCGGCGGTGACGTCGGCCCCGCGATAGTTTGCCAGTGCTTCGGCGGCGCTCAGGCGTGCGCCAGGATCCTTCGTTTTGGTGGCTTCAATCAGCGCGATTTTGGCGGGATCTGTGTGAGCCTTGCCAATCTCAGTGATCGCAGTGATCTGCGGAGAGACGCCTCCGGACCCTTTGAGGTAGTTATAGGCACCCATTCCGATACCAACCGGGGGCACCAGGATGGCGACGCTTTGTTGCGCTGCAATCTTCATGAGTGCGATGGGATTGTGTAATGTCCGGTTCGCCTGGTGTGTGCTGCCCTTCCAGAAGTTGTAATCGCCCGAACGTTCGCCTTCTGAGACGGCCAATAGAATGTCTTCTCCCGAAGGATCGCCCAGCTTCCATAGTGTGCTGGCTGTTGTGAAGACGATTTTGGGGTCCTGATCGTTCAACTGTCCGCGCAGTTCATTGGAAAATACATTTGCGCTACCGTTCTTCATGAGTTCTCCAGCGGCCACAATCGCAGCCAGTCGAACATCACTATCCGGATCGTGCAGACAGTTGCCGATTAGTTTCTCTGCGCGCTGTTGTCCACCGAGCATGGACAGCGCAGAGATGGCGGCGATGCGCGTATCGGTGTTCTTTGTGCCTGTAACGCCATCTTCCAGTCGTGACCATGCGGCATCCCGTAACATCTGTGGGCTGCTTTCATCAGATGCTCCCACAACGCTCCCGTCTGCGGAGGATGACTGTGCATGGATTGGATGTGTCGCTGATAGGAGGGCGAAGGCAAGTAAGGCAGGAATATAAAACCGAGGCATGGAATCCTTTCCGTCATTCATGGATTGCGAGTGCGGCAGTAAGCGTTTCATAGACACCTAAGATGGTGCACCCTCAGGCGCGCGTCGCAACAGAAAAAACTTTCGTGGACTTCTCTTTCTTAAGAAGGGGTTCCACAGCACGACGCATCGCGTTCACCAATGGCTTTTCCAGATAGATGTGACTTAACAATCCCAGGATGGTTGACAGCGATATACCCGCCAAAACATACAGCACACATGATGTTGTTCCGAATTGCGGGAAAGGCTTCCAGACCATTCGCAGTGCGCCGAGTGCAAAAAGGTGACAGAGATAGAGGGAATACGAGGCATCTCCCAGTAGCTCCAGCAACCGCAGGTTCCAGGCCGTGCGCGTACCGTACTCTGCGCTGAGGATGCCGTAGACCAGCAGCGCTGCAGGCGGTCCCCACGCCAGGGGGCGGTAACTGGTGCCAACGAATTTTGTCATGGGATACATCCAGATAAGAGCGATACCTGCCATGGCGACACCCACTGAGGATGGAACCAGGCGGCGTTTCTCATAGAGCGCCCCGATGACCATACCCGCTCCAAACTCCAGCAGAGGCAAGTCGGTATACACATGCAATGGCGGACTATTGAAGTGAATCAACCGTCCCAGCGTGACCAGCAGAACAAGCGCTGCAAGGTTCCCTAGAAGACGTCGTGAAGGAGGCAACAAGAGCAACACTGCGAATAGCAGATAAAAGAACGCCTCATACTGAAGCGTCCATCCAATCGGGAGCACCGGATTGATGTCGTGCAGTATCGGATGCCACGCAGGAAACAGAAGCAGCGATTTCACCACGAAGAGCGGCTTCACATAGGCAAAGCGAAATGCCTTCGGAAGCACGATCGCCGTAGCAACCATGGCAATCGTAAAGAACCAGTACGGAGGATAGATACGCGTGATGCGATTCAGCAGAAAAGGAACAGGCCGTGGCCGCGACTGCGCGGAGATGTACCAAAGGATGAAGCCGGAGATGACAAAGAAGATGTCCACGCCAAACTCACCGGAACGCGTGAGGTAATGGCGGAAGGTCAACTCATCCGGAAAATGTCCCAGCGTATGACGCATCACTACCAGCGTGGCCGCAAACCAACGCAGGTGCTGGATGGAATAGATCTTCTGCTTCGTTTCCTGTGGGCCAACGGAAGGGGCAACAATTTCCGCGGTACTCTTTGAAGTCGATAGGTCCGACAACGATTGCTCCTTCGCGTCCCGATTCGGGAAACGGCTCGACGCTACCGCGTTGCGCGTGTTTCTCCACTATAGAGAACAAATGTAACCGGGGCACAATCAGAATGAGTGCTCACGGCGTGATGCTTCTGCGGATGCCTGTTGCGGTTTCTGCCAACGGAATCCTATGGCTCCAAGTACACTGCCAGTCGGAGACATCCCCAAACAATCATGTTGTTCAAATCGCGCAGCGCAGCCGTGTATGGCATTGATGCCCACCCCATTGATGTAGAAGTAGATTTTTCCGGTGTGATGAGCATGAAGGACGCCACCTTCAGCACGGTCGGATTGCCGGATGCTGCCGTGCGCGAAAGCCGTGATCGCGTCCGGGCTGCCATCAAGAATTCTGGATTCGATCTCCCACCCACACGCATCACGATCAATCTTGCACCTGCCGATCTGAAGAAGGAAGGCTCCGGGTTTGACCTTCCCATTGCCATTGGCATTCTCGGCGCTTACGGTTCGCTGCAGATCAAGGATTTGTCTGACTTTCTGTTGGTGGGAGAACTCGGATTGGAAGGAAACCTTCGCGCTGTTCCGGGTGTTCTGCCCATGGCGGTGATGGCGCGTGAGCTTGGCATCCGCAATGTAATTTTGCCGGAAGCAAACGCGCGTGAAGCTGCCGTAGTCGATGGTGTGGATGTGTATCCCGTGCGAACGCTGGCGGAAGTTCGCGAACTGCTGAACAGCTTTGCCTTTGGTGGCAAGCATGCCCAGCCGTTGAAGATTCAACCCGGCGAAGTATTGAATGAGCTGCAGCACTTCCCATTGGACTTCAAAGATGTCCGCGGTCAGCACACGGCGAAGCGGGCCATGGAAGTGGCGGCGGCAGGTGGACATAATCTGCTGATGATTGGACCCCCCGGCAGCGGCAAGACCATGCTGGCAAAGCGTCTGCCTTCCATTCTTGCTCCACTCACGTTTAATGAAGCGCTGGAGACCACAAAGATTCATTCAGTCGCGGGGGTACTCGAACCCAGCGAAGGGTTGGTGGCGCATCGTCCATTCCGTTCGCCGCACCACACTATTAGCGACGCCGGATTGATCGGTGGCGGTATGGTGCCTCGCCCGGGTGAAGTTTCGCTTGCACACAACGGCTTGCTCTTTCTGGACGAACTGCCGGAGTTCCCGCGTAACGTGTTGGAAGTTCTTCGTCAGCCGCTGGAAGACGGCACGGTGACCATCTCGCGTGCGGCGATGAGTCTGAGTTTCCCGGCGCGGTTCATGTTGCTGGCGGCAATGAATCCGTGCCCGTGCGGCTTACGTCACTGCCGACAAAGCTGCCAGTTAGCAGCTTGAACCCGACGGCTTGCCCGCCCTTAATCCGAATCTCAGGAACAATAGAACTCAACATCATTCGCTTCTGATCACGGGACAGATAGGGAAACTCAAAAAATGGCTCGAACACAGCGGCGAGTTGGCGAGCGTCAATCGTCTGCTTTGACGAAAGTTTTCCAAGTTGTTCAATACAAAGATTTAAATCGCGTTCCGCGGAGGCCAGCCTCCGATTCCGTTCCTCGTGGTCAATCAGTCCTTCCACAAACAAATCAACGATCCGATCACGTTTGCGCTGCAGATGTGTCACTTGAGATTCCACTCGCTCCCTGGAATTTGCGTCGATCGAAGACGACGTAAGGGAACTCCATTCACGGATGATCGTTTCCAGAAAGGTCTTATCCGTCAGTCGCATGGAAAATAGTTCGTCGAGTTGCGGTTCGATCAGTTCTCTCCGGACGTATCGAGAGGTGCAGCCGAGTTTCTTCTGTCTCCCCGAGCATATGTAGTAGTCGCGCCGCCGAAAATGGGTGTAGATCACGCATCCGCACTCATCGCAAACGAGGAAGTTGTTGTACGTGAAACGGTGCTGGTAGTCGGTCCTAGTTCGCCAATGTTTCACTTTCTTTAGGTCCATGATTTGCTGAACGCGCTTGAAGTCGGTGTCCGTGACGAGCGGCTCGTCAATGACTTTGATTCGGATGATGTCCTCTGGGCGCCGACGGACCTTTCGCCGATCTGCTTGTCGGCCGTCCTTTCCGGCCTTGTGCGCGCCAACAGACGGGTCACGGCGCTTGTCGATGACTCGCCAACCCGTATAAATCGGATTTCGAAGCATGACCCGGAGTCCATAAGGACTAATTCCTACACGCTTGCCTATGGAGTGGTAGCTTGTCTCCCCAGCAAGAAATGCTTGAAACGCGATGCCAACTTTTTCTGCCTCGGGCTTGTAGAACCACGTATTGGTGCCGCGGTCGTAACCCACCCCGAACGGTAGGGTGATATCGCTTTGGGGCATCTCTCCCGCGCGCCGCTTTGCTTCCTTGGCATGCCATACCCGTTCAAGAATCTCGGTTCTTTCGAGTCCGGCGATTGCCGCGCGGATTGGCGCGATGAGACGCCCCTCCTTCGTAGAAAGATCAAGAGGGCCCTCGGGCAGGTAGAGCACCGTGTTGCTCTCGGCGAATGCCTGCAACAGAGCGTAGTCCGAGAAGTTTTCCGGACGCATCAGTCGGGAAAACTCTTTCGTCACCACCCCATGGATGTCAGGCGACTGGATCAAGCGGAGCAGTTCCTTCATTTCAGGCGCGAACAGTACTGCTGCGCCAGAGACATCTGACATCTCGATGCTGCGGACGACCGTCAAGGCAAACGCTGCTGCGGTCTGGCGATTGACATTACGCTGCGCGGGGATGCTGGCGCTTGTCTCGGCGGCCTGTCCTTCCGTTGAAACCCGAATCAGTTCCACTACTTTCTTCATTGTTCGCTCCACAGAGCCGGCTGACCAAGCGAATAACTTCCGCGTGATCGCGGCGCTCCAGTGCCGCCCTGATTGTTCCAAGTAGCGTCCGACGCTGGGCAGCGATTTCGATGGCGGTACGCAGGAGTCCACCTAGCCCTGCAGCAGAACCGAGATCGTTGGCTCTGTTTCTATAATCCAGCTCTTCGTGCGGTTCGGGAAGGGCCTTTCTGCGCCGCAGTCTCGCGCTGTCTCGAACGTGCTGTATCGCCACGGAACCCACGTGCTCGGCGTCAGAAATGCTTCCGTAAGGATCGGAGCTCTTCCTGTTTCTGCTCGAGCTTCGGGCACAATGCTGTCTCAGTGGTTCAGGCACGCCACTTGAGCCAACGGGTGGGATGAGATTCGCTTTCATCATTGGTTACCTCGGCTTCCACTCTTGAATTACCTTCCAGTGCGAGCAAAGCGCAGTCCAATACGTTTGAACTATCAGGTGATCGTTCCCAGTTATCACTTGAACAGAGCTGTTAAAGCTCAAGCATGAGTCAGAGTTGTCGGTCGTGCGTAAATTTGGCCAAAGAAATCTATCTGCATTGCTTGTTGTGCAATGTGTCTGCCAGAATCGCTGAGGCGATCCTTATTCGTTAGTTCTTGATCCGAAACGATAGTAGCTCTACTAACGCAGGCAGAGACTATGTACGATTGGGCCGAGTTTCGTCATTTTCGTTATTTATTGGCAATCCTAGAAAAACAGGGGTTCCGGCTTGCAGCTGAAGAGTTGAACGCTTCGCAACCCAATCTCACCGTTCAGGCTCGCCAGTTCCAAGAGAACGCATCGATTCGCCTCTTTCGTAGATTGCGTAATGGTCGCATTAGGCCGACCGAAACTGGGATTGCTTTCATCGCGCTGGCGAAATTCCTGCTCACCATGCGCAACGAAGTCGTCGATGTCCTGCAAGCGATTGAACGTGGCGAGATCCGTTCCATACAACTCGGATGTAGTCCCTGGGTGGACGCAGCGTTGTTCCGAGAGCTCTGCGCTCTGCACAAAGAAATGCTTCCGTCGTGTGCGATTCACCCGACCCATGACGATACATCTCAGCTCGCCGAAGACGTTCTAACAGGCATCGTGGACGCCGCAATCGTTACGCTTCCCTTGGAGAATCCCGAGCTGCATCTTGAAGTCATTCGCCAGGACCGACTGGTCGTATGTTTGCGCACGGATGATCCGCTCGCGCAAAAGGCGTCCATACGTGCGGCGGAACTCGATGGAAGATTACGCGTGCTCTACCACCCTCGACGGCATCCAGATGCCCATGATCGCCTGATGCAAATGCTCGCAGAGCAAGGGGTGAACATCTATGAGCACTCGCGTGCGTCAAACCCATTTGAGCTGCAAATGCTTGTGCGAGAAGGTCACGGTGTTGCACTCGTACGCGAGGGAAGTGTCACCGATAGCGAACTCACAACGAGGCCGATCGCCGGTGTCTCTTGGACTGTAGATACGGCCGTCATTTATCGGAAGGATCGGTATCCGAAGACGCTCCCGATTGTCATGAAGAGTCTCAAGCGCCGTCATGCTCTCAATGCGGAGGCATTTCATCGCGGGGAGTTCGATAGTTCTGTCCCGCCTAAGCGGCCACCAAAGCCGGCCAGTTCAAGCGAATTCACGTACGGGTCTCACCGCAAATCACAAGCAAACATGCGGTGACTTGCGCCTCTGATAGCTGTGGACGATCACCCGATACGAATTACGTATTAGACCGAGTTGGGACGCTCCCTCATGATCACGGCATACCCGACTGAATTCAGTCGCTGGAGGTGCCGATGTTTTGCAGATCGTTACATGTTGTCGATGCTACGTCCTGTCCTGTTCGAAGAAGGCATACGAAATTTCATCCGGCGCGCACAAGCCGTGTCGTGCGTGCCATAAACCCGTTCATTCTCGCGCTCATTCTTGTTCCGGTTGCGCACGCCCAGGGAACGATGGACTTCTCTGGCGCAACCACGCTCATGGCTACTTTTCGAACTTTCGCGATGTATGCAGGGGCGGTCATCTGTCTTGGCGGTCTGATCTTCGCGGGCATTCGCATGATGAGCGGTCGCTTCAGCGAGGCCGTTCCTGGACTCTTCGGCGCTCTGTTCGGTGCTGGAGTGCTCGGTTGGGGTGCTGGATGGATCGGCTCGCTGACTGGCCAGCAGATGTAGGAGGTGCATCTGCTATGACCCGAAGGGGAAAACCACAGGCAATCAGTCAGGCGCTGAATCGTCCCCGAGCCAAGCTCGGATTGGACCTCACAGCATGGATGGCGATCGTATTCGTCTGCGCTGCGGTTTTCCTCGTTGGGTTTCGACTGCCGGCCATGCTCGCGTTTCCAGCGCTTGCAGCAGGTGCATGGCTGATCGTCCGTAAACACCCGAAGATGTTCCAACTGTGGGGCCTGAGCCTCACGCAGAAGAGCTACTATGACCCGCGCAAATACTGAGCAGATGAAACCCGTTCCGTGGTTCGCGAAGGCTGGCGCAGCGTGCAGCATCGTGCCAATCGCGCGGTTTGTGAATGACCACATCTTCGCACTCAAGGGCGGCGGCTATGGATGCCTGTTCACGCTTACGGGAGTGGATGAAGAAAACATGACGGAGCAGCAACTGGAGGCGCAGTGTCGCTTGCTCGAAGGCGCATTGCGTGGCCTGCCAGAAGGCTCTTGCCTGTACCAGTACACGCGCGTCCGCTCGGGATATGAACTGCCACGCCAGAAGACATATGCAAATCCCGTAACGCAGGTGTTTGTGGAGGACCGTCTGCGCTTCCTTGAAACATCTGCGCAGTTCCGTCGCGTTGATCTGCACTGGTGCCTGACCGTCGAACCGGAGAAGCTGAAAGCATTCGAGCGCAAGCCAGAAGAGAATGCCGCATCTACGACGCGGATGCTGGCGGAGTTGGAGAAGGCGGCATCCTTGCTGATCGGCAACCTTGGCAACACGCTTGGCCTTCAGTTGCTCGATAAGCAACGCACGTTCCAGTTCTTCTCGTATCTCTTCAACCTTGAAGACTGGGCAGAACAGGGACAGCTTCGCAGTGATACAGGTGTAGACCGCCAGATTGTGCAGGCTCCGGTCGCATGGAAGGAAGATCATCTCCGCATCGGCAAGCGGTATGTGCAGATGTATTCCTTGAAGGCCACGCCCGAAGCCTCGCGGCCATGCCTATTCACTGACCTTGCACGCCTGGACTGGGACAGCGTGCTGTGCTCCACATGGAGACCCAAGGCTGCGAGTACCATTCGGAAGGAGATCGACAATCAGGAGAAGTTCATCAGCTTCTTCAAGGTGGGCGTGCTCACGCGCGTGATGGCTGGCCGTGATACGGATTCGTTGGACGAGGGCGCGAGCGCACGCGCGGCGAATCTTCAGGTCGATGACCTGAGTGAAGTTGTCCGATCACTGGACAAGAAAGCACAGGGAGAATACTCGCTACGCCTGCTAGTCGCCGCGCGCAGCTCTGACGCACTGCGTAGCGTAGCTCCCTCCGTGCATCGCGTCTTCGTGGAGGCTCGCGCCCAGGTGATGGAAGAGACGCTGGGCAATCTCTCGGCGTTCTATGCAATGTTTCCTGGCAACGGCAAGTTCAATGTCTTCCCGTTATGGCTGGCGGAAGACCATCATGCACGCTTGTCCTCGATCTTCGCCCCACATCTCGGCCATCCGCACGCGGAGGACCTCGATGCGGAGTACCTGAATATCTTCGAGACACGAACCGGCACGCCGTTCTTTCAGGATGCGTATGTGGATGGCGTCCGCGTACAGCTCATTCTCGGGCCTACCGGCAGTGGCAAATCGGTCTTAGGTAACGTCACCCTAGCGCACGAGCAGAAGTACGGCGGCTTCACCTACATCTTCGACATCGGCGGCAGCTATGAGAGCGTGGTCGAGCTGTATGGTGGACGCGTAGACCACATCGGCAAGGACGGTCCTCGCGTGAACCCGTTCACGCTGGAGCCGACCGAGAGCAACGTCCAGTTCTTGTATTCGTTTGTGAAGCTGTTGCTCACGAACGGCGGCGCGGAGCTTGAGCCGGAAGACGATGATGTGATCCACAAGGCCCTGCAGGATATGTACTTGCTCGACGCGGCGAACCGTCGCCTCTCAAACCTCTATCTGCCGAAGAAGCTCGACCGTTATCTGTCGAAGTGGGTTGGACGTGGCGTCTATAGCGCCATCTTCGACAACGTAGAAGACAGCTTATCCCTGTCTCGTATCCAGTGCTTTGACTTCCAGGGCGTGAATAACGCGCAGTACGCCGACCTGATCGAGCCTCTGATGGTGTGGCTTCTGCGGCGCATCAATGAGGTCCTTTTCAATCCAGCGAACCTCGGTGTACCCAAGCACATCCTGATCGAAGAACTGTTCTCCAGCATGAAGAACAAGCAGTTGCTCGATGCAGCGCTGTCGTCCATCAAGACGGTTCGGAAGAATCTCGGCGGCGTCACCATGATCGGCCAGTCTGCGGAAGACCTGGGCGAGAACGCTGACAGCATCGTGAACTCCTGCTCGTCGTTCCTGTTCCTGAAGGATGCGACCTTCAACCGCAAACGGTATGCGGAGTTGTTCAAGATGAACGAGCAGCAGCTCGCACTCTTTGAGAGCCTGCAAGACCGGGAGGCGCTGTTCATGCGCCGCGATGGGTTGAGCAAGGTGATTCGGCTCAATCTCGACAAGCGCACGCATGCAGCAGTTTCCACCAAGCCGAAGGACCGCGTGCGCCGCGCGAAGCTGATCGAGAAATACGGTCTGGCCGAAGGCATCGACCGCTTCGCTTACGGAGAGAGTTTGTAACCACAACGAAAGGACGTGAAACCGTGAAGCCACTTATTCCCATTGTCGTCGGCTACAGCCTTACACTGGCGGTGTTGCCGCTCCGTGCGTCGGCTCCTGTCAGTCATCCCCTCCAGCCCAGCGCACCGCGCACCGTTGCCGTCTCAGAAACCGAGACGCCGCCTGTCGTGCGGGCTGGGCTGTTGCAATCGACGCTCATCGTCCTGCCCGATCAGGAGAAGGTCGCCAACGTCTATGCCGGAGATACCGTAGGCTGGGTCTTCGATGCGGGCCATGTCGCTTCGCGCTTCATCAGCGTAAAACCGAAGATCGCCAACGCGTCAACGGGTGTTCACATCGTCTCCGACCACGGCAATGAGTACACCTTGCAGTTGCATGAGGTCTCTGCGGAAACCGACGATCACTATGACTCCAAGGTGCTGATCGCACCGAATGACAAGGCAGCCAAGGAACGTCTCGCGCAGATGCCTGTCTTCGTGCCTGCCGCCGATCTGGAAAAGGCCAAGCAGGAAGCCATTGCCGCAAAAGCTGCGCAGGCTGCGGAACTGAAGGCGGAGCAGGCCAAGGAAGATTCCTACCGCAGCCAGTATCCCGGCTCGCTGCACTTCGATTACACCTGGGACTCCAGCAAAGGCCGTGCGCTCGGCCTGCAGCAGATATGGCGCGACGACAAGTTCACGTATCTGCGTGGCCAGTTTCAGGAGACGCCAGCGCTCTACGAAGTGAAGGATGGCAAACCCTCGCTCATTAACTTCGATTTCGTCAATGGCCTATACACGGTGCCAAAGCAACTGGATAACGGGTACCTGGCCATCGGCAAGCAGAAGGTGGAGTTCCATCGGGCGGGAGGCCGGTAGTCATGGCAGAGATCAACGAAACCGCGACAGTCCCTGAACAGCCGGAAGCCAAACCGCCGCTCAAGAGGAGTATGCCCCTCGTCATCGCGCTGGTGGTGATCGTGGGAGTCGTCGGCATCGCCAACCTTTCCAGCCTCGTGAGCGGTAATAAGAAAGTTGCACTGCAGAGCGCATTGGCTATGCGGCCTTCCGCTCCGAACGCGCAACAGGTAAGTAGCTTCACGGCGCAGCAGCAGTTGCAGGCGCAGCGCGACGCCGATGCCTTACGCCACCAACAGGAGCTTGCCACCGCGATGCAGCAGTTACAGGCGTCGCAGGATATCCCCGGTCCAGAAAGCGACACCGCACCGCCGATGACCAAGGCCCAGCGGGATTCCATTTATGGCAACAGCAGCAATGCGCCGCAGCACACCTCGAACGTCTCGGAGGCACAGGCCGAGGTAAAGCAGAAGCGGCTTGCCGCCGAAAAGCAGAAACAGGATGCGCTCAACAGCAATACCGTCGCGATTGATTTTTCGACTGCTGGTTCCACCCCTGCTCCGCAGGTTATGCAGACAGCCGCAACACAGACGAAGCCTGTTGTCTCGGCCAATGACGCCGCGGTGCGGCAGGCTTCGCCTGCCGGCGATACCGCCGCAATGGACAAGTACAGCTTCGATTCCTACGACGGTCGCCTGTACCGGATCTTCGAAGGAACGGTGCTGGAGGGTGTAGTCACCAACCATATCGACGGCGGCTTCGCAGGTCCGATCATGGTTATGCTGGCGACCGACTACTACTCGCACGACCACCAGCAGCTTCTCATGCCTCAGGGGACACGCCTCATTGGATCTGTGCAGAGCGTCGGCAACGCTCAGCAGCGGAAGATCTTCGTCAGCTTCCACCGCGCCGTGTGTCCTGATGGCTTCTCCATTGACTTCGACAAGTATCTCGGCCTCGATCCGATCGGAACTACCGGCCTCGCAACCAAGGTCGATCATGGCTATCTCCTGGCCTTTGGTGCTGCGGCGGCCATCGGTGGACTGGGCGGTCTGGCGCAGATCGGCAATAACGGCACGGTCTTCGATCCTTCCACGCAGATACGTAACGGCATCTCGTCACAGACCTCGATGGAGGGTGAACAGGTCTTGAACCACTTCCTGAACCGTCTGCCTGTGATCACGCTCAAGGAAGGCTCCCGTGCCCGTGTGTACATCGGTCGTGACCTGCTCGTGCCTTCCTACGCAGACCATCGCGTAGACCCAACGCTGTAACGAAAGGACAGAGCCATGTCGAGCCGATACGAACATCTTCTCCGTAAAGCACGCGAGGTGAAGCATAGCGGAGAGCAAGCGTGGGCCGTGCAATCCACCGGCGAGAAAGTTGCTGTGGCATTGGTACTGAATCGCGCCGATTGGCTCACTGCGATGGGCTACACCATCGCGGAAGCCATCGAGCGCAGCGGGATGGAGTGGGTTGCCGCGACGCCTCGTATCGCCCGGCAACTGAATGAAGAGGATTGAATGCCATGAAATCGCACCGACTTCGTACCGTTCTGGTTTTCGCCGCCACCCTCGTCACTGCGGTTATCGTGACGCGTCCTGCCGTTTACACATGGCTCGTATCCACCTCCCTGCGAGCTGTCGAGGAGGTGAATGAACCGACAACGCGCCCACTGGATAGATGCTTCACCCTCTATCCGTGCCCTAACACTATCTAGGCCATAACAGGAGGTGTCTCATGAAAGTGGTCCTGACCAAACGGAAGAAATGGTGGATCGGTGGCGCAGCCTTGCTGCTCACCGCCACGCCGAGCTTCGCACTCTTCGGGCTTGGCGATATAGTCTTTGATCCCACGAGTTACGGGAGCCTGGTCTCGCAGCTCACGACGTTGCAAACGCAGTACACGATGCTCAAGAACAATATCGAGCACTTTTCCCTCAAGTCGCAGTGGCAAACCACACTGCACGCTCTGGAGAACGTCAACGTTCGGAACCTCTTTGGAGAGACGAACGGGATGACGGCGGCGCTGAATACCAACTCGCCATCGGCTTCGAATACTGCATGGACGGCGGCCTCGGTGCCGTTGTCGAGCAGTACGACGGGCTATCTCCAGATGCAATCCGTTGGCAGTCCGCAGTTCTCCCAACTCGCCATGATCGAGGCGTCCGATGCGGCGTCGCCCGACTGCATGACCGCAGTAGGCCAGTACCGTGCAGCCCGAGCGGCGAACGCCACAGCCAACAGCACACTTGCCGCTAACCAACTTGACGGTTCTACCGCAACCAACAGCGAGGTTCAGCAGCTCAACCTGTTGAATGCCGCTGAAGCCCAGAAAATGTCCGAGATGCAAACGCAGGGCGCCCTCGCTACCTGCGTGGCCTCTCAGATGATGCTCACAAACATGCAGCAGCGTAACGCCGCTGCTGCAGACCTCAACACTGCTGCCTTCGTACAGGTCCAACGCTCAACCAACGATATGAGTGCGGCCAACGAAGGCAATACCTGGCAGACGTACCTTCCGTAGGAGCGAAGATGTTGAAACTGCTTCAGACGAAGTTGCTCGTTGCAATCTTTGCGGTGCTGGCGGTCATTGCCAGCGCCGAGATTTATCGCGCCCATGAGGCACACCGCGGAGGCCGCTAGGACCGCCGCGCTGCTTCAAGAGCAACTCCAAGAGCAGAAGCGGCATGACGACGCCTTGCGGCAGCAAGTGGAAGAGCGGAAGAAACACCACAGCATGGCCGCAGGCAATGAAGGCAAGACCTGGCTGGACTATCTCCCGTAAAGGGGTGACCGGATGACGATGATGCTGATGCAGACATTACCAAGCGCGAGCGGCGGCATGGACTGGCTCTACCAGTTCACAAACAATCTCACGGATCTCACGACACAAAATGGAGACGCTCTGTCGCAGCTTGGTGAGGTCGAGCTGAGTTGCATCGCGCTCTTCACCCTTGTGAGCATGGTCGTCAACTGGAGCACGTCTGGTATGACGCTGCGCTTTCATACCCATCCGGTCCGCGCCGGAGAGTTGGTCAGCTTCCTGATGCGGCTGATACTGTGCAGTCTTCTGCTGCACTATTGGGTGAACCCGTTCCCTGGCGCGAGCTTTGGCATCAATCACTTCTTCAGCTACATCGCACAGGCAATGGTTGTGGCCTTCGATCAAAGTTCCTTGAACCAACTGCTCCAGTGCATCAAAACGGCGGGCGACAACACACCGATGCCGTCGATGCTCGCTCCTACGGAGATCTTTTGCTATTTCTACGTGCAGGCACTGCTCGGCGTGACTTCCGCCATGTTGTTCTTGATCAATTGCAGCTCGTTCATCCTGTACGGTGTAACCGCATTGTTTGGTCCGGTCTTCGTTCCGCTCCTCATGACCCAGACCTTCCGTGCGAAGTTCCTGCACTTTCTGGATGTCTTGATTGGATTTGCGATGATTCGTGCCGTCGCCGCCGCATTCATCTTCGTCTGGTCCGGATTCATGATGACGTTCTTGCAGCGCACCTTCAATGGCGATTATTCGATTGGGATGTGGCTCGCCAATCTCATCCCCTGCACGATGGTCTATGTCGCGTTTTACGTCAACATGCTCTTCATCCCATCGATGACACAAAGCATCTTTGGCGGCGCAGCGGGACTCACCGCAGCGGCTCCCGGAATCGCAGGCAGTGTGGGTGGAATGATGCTCTTTCGGAAAGCGGGGGCGAGGTGATGTGGTGGAACTTCCTTACAGCATTCTTCATCGGTGGTGCGCTGAGTGAATCATCCACCGCGCGTCGCGTCGGTCGGATCGTGATGGCGCTTGTTCTGGTGGGTGTTCTCATTTGCGGTCTTATCTACGCTTACCTGATGTTCAACGCGGTCTACAACCAAGCACTCAAAGAAAGGAGCAAGCCGTCCCATGTCCACACACAGCCCAGCCATTGAACACTCCCTTACGCCCCGGCAAGCGATGCTGGCCGATGAGATCGGCAACGAGGTCTATTCGTCCCATTATGCCGAGCGGAAAGCCTACCGCATCATCATCGGTTGCGGCACGGTATTGCTGCTTGGCTCGATGGGCCTGAACTTCGCTCTGGCACATCGTCCGATTGCCAATCGCTATGTCCGCATCGATGAGGTGGGCCGCGCTCAGGCTATCCAGTACAGCGATTTGAGCTACAGTCCACGCGAAGGCGAAGTGCGTACCTACCTCACCGAATGGGCGAACTATCGCTACACGGTCGGCCGCGACACGATCGCGAAGAAGTATCCGCTGAACTACTACTTCCTGTCGCAAGGTTTGGCATCGCGTTTGATGGCCGATGACAACCAGAGCCACCTTGCTTCGCAGGTGGTCTCCGGTCAGGTCGAGTCGAGCGATGTGCAGGTGCGCGATGTGACCATCACGTCCATGTCGGAGGAGATGGTGCAGGGCGTGAGGATCGCGCGTGGCACGGCGTTGGTGACGCTCGACAAGGTGTACTCACAACAAAGTTCCCGCACCCCCCGCACCGAGCATTGGATGCTGTCCGTCACTTATTACCTCGACCCGAAGCAAGTCAATGACCAGGCGAAAATCTTCCCGCAGTATGAGTTCATCAATCCGCTTGGGCTGACCATCACGGAGTTCCATGAGAACCGTGTCTCGGTGCAGCCGATGACCCCGGTGAAGTCCCTCGCACTGGCTCCCTCAGCAATGGAGACAGTGCGATGAGTTTCGAGTTGATACTTCCGTTCTTTCCAGAAGAGCTTCGCGCTCTTCTGCTGGACCCGTCGATCTCAGATCTGATGATTAACGGGACAACGGGAGTGTTTGCGGATCGTGCGGGCGTGGTCGAACATGTTCCGCTCTCCACGCCCTACACCAACGACCGCCTCACGGCGGCCATTGAGCGCGTTGCTCGCCTGCTTGGACAAGACCTCAACGGTCAGAATCCCATCCTCAACACGCGCTTGCCGGACGGCTCGCGCGTGGCGGTCGTCGGTCCGCCATCTTCGATCAATGGGCCGACACTCACCGTCCGAAAATTCAATCGCTGGTACACCAGCGATGAACTCGTGCAGGCGGGCAGCTTCCCAGTCCACGTTCGTGATGCCGTTGTCGGTCTGATTCAGCAGCGGAAGAACGGCATCATCAGCGGCGGAACTGGCTCGGGCAAGTCTACGCTCATGAAGGCGCTCCTTGATCATGTTCCGCTCTATGAACGGCTGGTCGTGATTGAGCAACCTGCGGAATTGAAGATCGCGCATCCGAATGCCGTTCGCTGGGAAGCTGTCGCAGCGATTCCGGGTCAGATCGCTATCACGCCTAGCCAGCTCGTGGCTGCTGCATTGCGTCATCGTCCTGACCGCATCATCATGGGGGAAATCCGCGACGAATGTGGTTATGACTTGCTCCAGGCCATGAATACGGGACACGGCGGAACGCTCTCGACATTGCACGCAGACTCCGCGCTCGATGCGCTCGACAGACTAGCGGACATGGCCTTAAGTGCAAGAACCAATTTGGACCAGGCATTTGTCCGGTCGCAGACCGGAAAGGCCGTGGACTTTGCGCTGCATTGCGAGCGCGATGCACGGGGCCGCCGAAGAGTCCGGGAGCTGATTACCGTCTCCGGCTACAGCCATCCGGAACAGTCGTTCAATACCCAGGAGGTCTATCGTGCCTCCGACGCCTGATACGCGAGCGTCCAGCTAACAGAATCCCAACCCGAACCGAGGTCACTCCGATGGTCTTTCATGCGGCTCATGTAGCTGCACAGCCCAACTCATCCCTGAACGCGCCCAGCATGGCAATCCCGGCTTGCGACGAGCAGCGTTGGCCGCTCGCATCCGTGGGCTCGATGCCGTCCGCATCGGAGGCCGTTGCGAGATCAAGCGAAGCTGCGGTAGGTGGAGCTTTCCGTCGCGGGAATCGATTGGGTGACTTGTGCTCATTTGGGTTCCTTCCGTCTTGTATCCCGTCCTCTGCTCGGGTTCACGCTTCGGGACTATCCTGCGCCCTGCGGCAGGCTCGCTCTTCTGCTTCCGCTGCGCAGCCCTCCGGGTTACGGTTTCCAGCTTCGCCGGACCCTCCGTAAATGCAGAGCTTCGGCCTTGGGAGCATGGGCCACTCGCTCGCTTCGCGAAGGGTGACCCGAGCAGCTAACGGGAAATACAACGAAACGGAGATCACCACCATGTACCAGAACAAAGTCACCCTCATCGGCTTCATCGGCAACGACGCAGAAGTTCGCACCAACAACGACCGCAGCCTCACGACTCTTTCACTCGCAACCAAGTCGTCCTACAAGAAGGACGGCAAGTACATCGAGCACACCGACTGGCACCGTTGCGTCGTCTTCGGCAAGCTCGGAGAGTTCGCCGCCAAGCTCCAGAAGGGCGCACACATCCTCGTCGAGGGCGAGTATCGCAGCCGCAAGTTCACCAGCACGAAGACCGACACGGAGCAGACTGTGTGGGAGATTCGGGTGAACTCGATTCTGAAGCTGGATCGCGCAGCGAAAGCTGCGGCGGAAGAGGCAGAAGACGCGACCTCCGAACAGGAGCTGCACGACGACGACATTCCTTACTAGGGATGTCGTTTCCGCCGCAGGAGGCCGGTATCGCCCGGCCTCCTCGGCTGCTAAACCCCGTGGCATCGCGCTGGCAAGGAAAGACGGAATGGAGGTGGTTCGATGATCGAAGTTGCAAAAGACTTTCTCGTTCGGAGCTTCGCTCCTGGCTCGACGATTGCTCTCCTGCTGCGCACGGAGAGCCCTTTGAAAACAACGCAGCGGGTTGTCACGCTGCAGCAGGCGCTCGCTCCTCGTTACCTCGGCTGGCTCGCTTACCAAAACCATCACGGCGCAAACGTGTATGTGGCTACCAATCCGCTTCGCTCTGGCAGCCGGAAGCGCACCAAAGAGTGCATCGCTGCCGTCCGTCATCTCTACCTCGATATCGACGAGGATGGCGATGCTCGGCTCGCTGCGCTCCGGGCGTCGGATTGTGTGCCTACTCCATCCGCCATTCTCTCCACGTCCCCCGGCAAGTACCAGGTGCTATGGCGTGTCGATGGCTTCGACTTCGGCACGCAGGAGATCATGCTCAAGCGGCTCGCGTCCGCCTTCGGCGGCGATCCCGCTTGCACCGATTGCAACCGGGTGCTGCGCGTCCCCGGCTTCTTCAATCGGAAGTATTCTCCCGCTCACTCCGTAGCGGTCGAATACCCCTCCGATGCAACCTACAGTCCTGCGGACTTCCGCTTGCCGGATGAGACACGCTTTGCCACGCTGCCGCTGCGCGGGAACGCGCGGCCCAAGTCTTGTCGTAAAGACACGCATTCGGAACGCGATTGGGCTTGGGCATGTCATCAGCTTGCCCATGGCAAAGACGCCGGCAAATTGACCCATGAGCTGGCAGCACGACGCACCGACAAGCCCAATCCCCTCTACTACGCACAGAGGACGATTGACGTCGCTTCTGCTCGTCAATGGTTCCTCGAAGGCGCACCGATGGATGACGTAATCACGATGCTTGAAAGCCTTCGCCGCTTCCAGCTGCCCGCCGCACTTTGCTCCGCTCGTGCGCGGGAGATTGCAGGTACGGCACAGCGCATGATCTCACGCAAAAAGTTTGCCTGATCTTGTCACGAAAAGGAGAACCAAATGCCACTACTCGAAGTAGTCCAAACCAAACACCTCAGCGCCTCGATCCGGTTGACTGATTCGACCGCGATGCAGGTCGATCAGTACGCCGCCTTTATCAAGGCTTCGGCCAACGATGTTGTCGAGCAGGCACTCGCGTATGTCTTCTCCAAAGACCGCGAGTTCCAGGAGTTCCTTCGCACTCCAGAAGCCCAGCGGATTACGCCGACACTGCGGGTGCGTCGCGGCAATGGAAGCGATGCGTCAGAGCGGCCTGCACGCAAGCCTGTTTCCTCGGCATCTTCGCCAGCACAAACAACTGCGATCGTGGCGGGATCAAAGGCATGATCCCGTTGGAATATCCGTGGCAAAGCCACTGCGGTGCTGCGCACCGGAAGAATCTTGACACTCCATCCCTTATAGGGTGCTGCCAAGGAACTTTTGTTCCTTGCGGGGAACCCACGAAATAAGAGGCATTTGCATGAAACCGGTTCCCTGTAAGGAACCGCACTAATTGGCTCTCTGTGAGGCAAAGATGCAGATAAATCGAGATGAACATGCAAGCAGATCAGCGCGGCTTAGAGGCCGCACTCGAAGGTCGCAAAGCGTCAGTACGAAGCTCACGCCGCAAGAGGAGAAAGAGGTGTTGGCCGCCGCAGAGTCCCAGGGAAAAGCGCCCAGCGAATGGGCGCGCGACGCTCTCCTGTATGCGGCCAGAGGAAAACAGCGTGGAGATGGCATCGCTACATTTGCCGAAATACAGGCGCTCCGCCTTTTGCTCATCAACACTCTGGAACCGCTTCTTCGTGGCGACGAGATGACGGCGGAGCAGTTCAAAGAGATGCTTCGGTACGTGAAAAACAACAAGCGTAAAGCGGCAGCGGACATGCTCGCCAGCTATGCAGAAGGGGCCACGGAATAGCCATGACTGACACACAATGGGGACGCAAAGAGACTATCGTTCGCCCGCCTCACTATCCCGTGTTTAGCTTCGGAGCGGTCGTCGTCGCGCAGTTTGTCACTGCGCTCTGCATCTATCTTCACTTCGCTTTCGTGATGACTCCGCTCCAGCGTTACTACCTTCCGTGTTACCTCGAAACTGGCTTTCTCGGAACCATGAGGCAAAGCAGTAAGTATCAACTCGTCACAGTAACCGACCGCCAACATCATGCCCGGCCCGTCACTGAAGCCGACGTCCAGCCCGGCTTCACACCACAACCGAACGGTAAGCCGATCCCGCTGGCGCTCTCGCAAGCAGCCCGCTCGTCGGGACTCGTTTTGCTCTATCGGGGAGCTAAGGTGGGCTATCAAAATCGACCGCTCCATGATTACCTACAGCGTCTCGTCTACGACGGTGAGAGCTTCCTTGCGATCTTCCAAGTGCCGCTGGGGTCAGGTCTGGCGGTCTTCCTTTTGCAGCTCCCATTCACCGTTCGAAAAGATGTTCGCCGGTTGAAAGAGATGAAGTACGGACGCCTCTTGAAAGGCCCCGTCATGGTCTCGCCGAAGGCGTTTAATCGGGCCATCAAGGGCGATGGGGTTGGCTTACGAACAACAGAATCCAAAGACCTCATGCGCATTCCCCAGCTGGCCGAAGGCCAGCACATCGAACTGATGGGCGATACCGGCACGGGTAAAACTCGACTCATCATGCAGCTCCTCGTCCAAATCAGAGAACGCGGCCATTCCGCCATCGTGTACGACCCCGCCTGCGAGTTCGTGCAACGGTTTTACGATCCTAAAAACGACACCATCCTTAATCCTCTGGACGCTCGATGCCCATATTGGGGACCGTCCGAGGAACTGCGTCGCCGGGCTGAAGCGAAGGCCATTGCTGCTTCGCTCTACCAGCCGACGACCGACAAGAAGGGCGAGTTCTTTACCGAGACGCCGCAGAAGATCTTTGCCCATCTGCTGACTTTCGGC
Source organism: Terriglobus sp. ADX1 (assembly GCF_036877645.1). Lineage (NCBI taxonomy): Bacteria > Pseudomonadati > Acidobacteriota > Terriglobia > Terriglobales > Acidobacteriaceae > Terriglobus > Terriglobus sp. ADX1. Next base: position 52,457 of record NZ_JAEDXV010000020.1, on the reverse strand, counting down.
CCCAGCCCGCAGGAGCTGGTCGAGTGGATGGCAAACCCCGACGAGATCGACCGTCGTGTCCAGAACACGGAGATGGCCATGATGATTGCCAAGGGTGCGCAACAGCAGCGCAACGGCGTCCTGGCGTCACTGGGACTCATTGCGGACAGCCTGCGAATGCTGCCCAGCAAGGAGACTGCGCATAACCGCTGGAGTGCGACCGAATGGGCGGAAGATCGCAAGGGCTGGATCTTCCTTACCTCGAAGCCCAGTGAACGTGAGGCCCTGCGGCCACTGCACAGTCTATGGATCGACTTGCTCGTCTTGCGTCTCTTGAATGAACCGAAGGAGAATCAGCATCCGGTGTGGTTTGTACTGGACGAATTGGCCAGCCTACAACGGTTGCCGCAGCTACATACAGCCATCACCGAGAACCGGAAATCGAGGAACCCTCTGGTGCTCGGCTTCCAGGGCAAAGCCCAGCTCGAAATGATCTACGGCCACTTGGCTGAGGTGATGCTGTCGCAACCGACGACCAAGATTTTCCTGCGAACTACGGAGCCGAAAGCTGCAGAATGGGTCTCGAACGCCATCGGCAAAATTGAAATCGAGCGTCTACGCGAAACGCACTCTACGGGCCTCCGCGCGGGCAATAACTTCAGCGTGGAACGTCAGGTCGAACCGCTGGTGTTGGATTCCGAGGTGGCAGGCTTGCCAGACCGGCATGCTTTCCTCAAACTCGGAAACCACGTCGCCCGCTTCGCCTTCGACCACTGGAATATCCCAGCTACGCAGCCAGCGTTCGTCCCACGTCCGCTAGAAGATGACGACCTTACATTCGAACCGACCACGCTTGCGAAGAAGCCTGCGAAGGCTACAACGACGATGCCTCTTGCCAGCACCAACGTCGGCGAAGATGAGCCGATCGAAACCGGGTTCTCTCTGGGTGACTGACCATGCTCACTATCTCTAAACCGCTGTCGGCATCACAGGCCCAGACGTACCACGCGAAAGAATTCACGTCCGCCGAGCAGAACTACTGGAAACAGGATGACCGAGCCCTGGGCGAATGGCATGGCAAGCTGGCCGATAGGTTTGGGCTGGTCGGAGGCGTCGAGGAGGAGCACTTTGCACGACTCGCAGACGGGCAGAATCCGATCACTGGCGAGCAGCTTGTACGTCACCGCCTCGTCCAGGAATACGAGGGCGCGGATGGGAAGACGGTTGCACCCGTCGAGCATCGCGCCGGTTGGGACGCAACCTTTTCTGCGCCGAAGTCAGTATCACTCACCGCACTGGTAGGCGGCGATGACCGAGTACGGGACGCCCATCGGCAGGCAGTGAATATCGCGCTGAATGAGCTGGAGCGATACACGCAGGCTCGGATCGGCGGCAACAGTCCAGCGGAGACTACCGGCCAGTTCATCGCCGCGAAGTTCGAGCATGACACCGCCCGTCCCGTCGACGGTTATGCTGCGCCCCAGCTTCATACCCATACCGTCATCTTCAATGTCACCGAGCGGGAGAACGGACAGACGCGCGCTTTGCAGGAGCGTGGCCTGTTCGAGTCGCAGCAGTTTGCGACCGCTGTCTATCAGTCGGAATTGACGTTTCGTCTCCGCAATCTCGGCTACGAAATCGAAGCTGGCCGCAGTGGAGCACCAGAGATAAAAGGGTTCAGCCAGGAATATCTTGACGCCTCAAGTCCACGAAGCCAGCAGATACGAGAACATCTGGAAAAGACCGGCTATCAGGGACCGGAAGCCGCACAGATCGCTGCGCACTCCACCCGTGACCGGAAAGAGATTCACTCGCCCGCCGAGGTGTTGGCCGCACATCGGCAGATCGCCGCTGAGTTCGGTAATCAGGCTGACAGAGTTGTTGCGGAAGCGCGGGAGCGCGCCCTGGTACACGGTCACAGAAGTGACCACAAGGGCTCCCAACGGATGGCTCACCAGGCGGTCACTTATGCTCGCGACCGCAGCTTTGAGCGCGAAGCGGTCACGGACGAACGTGACCTGTACCGCGATGCATTGCGACGTGGCATGAGCGAAACCACCTATGCCGAAGTACGCGTCAGCTTCGACGCCCGCATTGCATCGGGCGAGTTCCAAGCTCTGCCGAGACTGAAGCACGCTACGGGCCGGCTGCTAACAACCACCGAGACGATTCAGGCAGAACGCGAAGTGATCCGGCGTATGGAACAAGGACAGAATAGAGCCGCGCCCATCACGTCGATTCAGAACGCAGTCCGGCTGACGCAATCGAACGAACAATTGAATACCACACAACGTCGCGCCATCGAAGAGGTGCTGACTTCGCGCGACACTGTACAAGGGTTACAGGGCCGGGCTGGCTCGGGGAAAACCAGTGTGCTCCGGAGTATCCGCGAAGGTGCCGAACAGGAGGGATATGTCGTCGAAGGATTCACGCCCACATCTCGTGCCGCACAGCAGCTTCGCGACGCCGGCATCTCTGCCGATACGCTGCAAGGTTTCCTTGTGCGTTCGTATGCTCCCGCCTACACGCGGCATCTCTACATGATCGATGAATCAAGTCTTGCAAGCACCAAGCAGATGCGAGACTTTCTCCAAAAGATGAGTCCAGAAGATCGTGTGCTCCTTATCGGAGATACGCGCCAGCACCAGGGCGTTGAGGCCGGAAAGCCCTTCGAGCAGTTGGTGCAGGCCGGGATGCGCACTACCGAATTGGATCAGATCGTCCGGCAAAAAGATCCCGAACTCCTGCGCGCGGTCGAGCACTTGTCGCGAGGTGAGGTGGCCGAAGGCGTCGCCCTCTTGGAGCGGCAAGGGCGGGTGAGGGAGATTTCCGACCCTCAGCGGCGCATTACGGCGATCGCCCGCAACTATGCCGCCAGCCCCGAAGACACGATCGTCGTCTCGCCCGACAATGCTTCACGCCGCGAGATCAATCAGGCTGTGCGCATGGAGCTGCAAGCAACCGGCATCGTGCAGATCGAGGAACAAACCTTGCGTGTGCTCGTGCCGCGCTCCGATATGACCGGAGCTGATCGCACCTGGGCAGCACGTTACGCCGTGGAAGATGTAGTGTATTACACACGTGGCAGCAAAGACCTTGGTATCGATAGACACAGCTACGCCATAGTCACGTCTGTCAATCCCAAAGACAATCTGCTAACCGTAGAAAAATCGGACGGCGAACAGGTGACTTATAACCCCGCTCGACTACACGGAATCAGTGCCTACCGTGAGATCGAACGCCAGTTTGCAGTGGGCGATCGGCTGCAGTTCACGGCCACGAATCGTGAGCTGGGGGTGGTCAATCGCGACCTTGGCACGATAGAGCAGATACGAGCTAACAAGCAGCTCTCGGTTCGAATGGATAATGGCAAGGAGGTTTCTTTAGACGCAACCACCATGCGGCATTTCGATCATGGCTACGCAATGACATCGCACAGTGCTCAGGGAGTAACCTCCGCACGTGTTCTAGTCAACATAGATACAGACGTGCACCCCGAGTTGATCAACGGACGGTTTGGATATGTGTCAGTCTCCCGCGCTTCGCACGACGCGCAGGTATTCACTAACAACGTGGCAGCGATATACGAAGGCCTTAGCCAACAAGTCTCGAAGACTTCTGCGCTCGCACTCGATCAGATTACTTCACTGGGAAACTAGTGTCAGGACAGTTTCAGTTCGCATGCGTTTGCTAAGAGAGCCATCACCGTTGGTCGGTAGATATCGACTGGACTCAGGCAACAGCCGCTCTCTCTGACTCTTGCATGACATACCAGCTTCAATCGCTGCGTGTCTTACCAATCCTGAATTGCTGATATAGATGCCCCGCAGGCACGAGTTTCCGACCACCATGGTTGCCGTCCCCCCTTTAGCTAGGACTCGTGCAATCTCGCCAACAGTCCCATGTACATCGCTGATGTAACGATCGATCATCCGTTGATATCGAGACGGAAGCATACCAACTTCGCCCATCGCCATTCGCGAAGCAACGACATCGACATGAGCAGCACCTGAGGCTCGCTCTGCGCCGAGAGTATTCGAACGAATATCTCGAAGCGTCGATAACCGATAGCCGAGCCAAACAAGAGACAAGCGATGACCTCTCATATAGTCAATGGCATTCAGGTAAGGCGGAGACGTTACGACCGCATCTACCGAGCGGTCTTCGAGTCGAAGTTTTCGAGCATCTCCAAGCGCAACTTTCGTTCCACCGCTCGGCGGAGCTTTCTGTAATCTTGAGCACAGATTTTTGATGGATCTCTCGAATCCTTCAAAGCAGCAGTAGTCAGAAGAGGTAGCCACTCTATGCGGTCTAGAGTGCGATGTGTCTCGCGCCAATGAGGCGCACTGTTCTTTGGTTATGATGATTCGGCTGAGCGCAAGGCTAAGAACATTTCGTTCTGCACGCTGTTTACGCGGATTCGCTAGTCGGACGCAAGAAAGTACGTATGCCAGCTTCCGCAATTGGTTCAACTGCTTTGTTCCGAACCAAAATTCAACGAAAGCTTTCGTCTCCGGATCGTCATCCATCCAATCAAGATGGACGTCACGATCTCTGAGTTGCTTCGCCTCATTGAGGACAAATGTCCCGAGGTCAATGACCCGTTCCAACGAAACAGGCGTCGTCCAAACCTTGGACATGAGAACCGCTAACGGGTCCATGTCGAATCCGATTGCCGATAACCCCAAATCGTTTGCTTGCCGCAAGACGGTGCCCGAGCCGGACATCGGATCAAGGATTACTGATTTGTGATTGAGCCGTTTCAGACTGTCGAAAGCAAGCTCCGGAGCCATTCTGGCGGGAAATGGGTGAACCGAAAAGCGGCCGCTAGAGATGGAGCTAGGCTTCATCTTTGACCTCTGTTCTGAACGTGCTTGATCGCAGAGGACGGATATTGTCACCTAAGAGTGCAGAACTTCTACGACGCAACTCATCGAAGGATGCCAAAATAACGTATGACTTTCCGTCAAAACGCAGAGCCCCCTGACTGGCAGACGCTAAGTCTAAAGAAGCCTTGACGATTGCGTCCATTAAAATACCAGTGAACTCTGCCCGTCGTGCGATTCCTGGAGCGATGGTCTCTACTGTACGCTCCATATCGGGAAGCAACGACGAAATCTCTTCAAGTTGATCAATTATTGCAGCGCATAGCGCTTGCATATTCCATGCGGGTTTAGCGAAAAGATCATCGATCGCTTTTTTGACACTGTTGGGGGAGAATGCAGTCATCACGATTTCTATGACGGTCTGAGCGTTAAAGTGCCTCGATTCGGCAGCCTTTACGACTTGCGCGAGTTGCGAGACAGTCCAGCAAGAGATCTTCAACTCGGTGGCGGTTTTCGCTGCTGCTGCATCTTCTTCGCGGGTTGAGCCAGGATACGACGGTGCTACTAGCAACACACCATCCGCTTTGTGATCTGTCCGGTGGCGCGCCAATCCGGCAAAATCGATGGCAGAAAGACTAGGGACTTTAGCGGAAGACTTTGCCTCCAGGGTTATTGCGCTCGATCTGCCCGGATACGCGATGTATCTCGCGATTCCATCGGGTTCGTCCGAGCCTGAAATGTGTTTGGCCACGAATCCCAGAGCGCGGGCGGCTGCGACGAGCGCGAGCTCAAGATCATGTTCGTCCGCGGAAGAATCTATCAATGACTGAGCAATTCCGTTGTGAGAGAAAGGATGGTCTTTCACCAAACTGATTAGCAGCTTATTTCTCTCTTCGAGTACCTCTCCAATGATTTGTGGCGATACGCCGAAAGTTCTTAGTTGCGTCTCCAGCATCGTTTCGGCGGTCAGAATGTCTTCTAGGAGAATTTTGGCTCGCGGATCATCAACATGAGCAGCTACGAATGGATGATCGGCATTGATCGTGTAAGTCGACTGTGCAGGGTCGAACTTGACCAACCGAGAATTCGCCCCGGAGCCAGAATAGTTATAAGAGAAGCCAGAACGCGGTGCTGTGTAAAGTTGCTCGATCACCTCAGAGAGCCTGTCTTCGGACGGCAATTCTGTGTAGAACCAAGAACCGTCTGCGTCAGCTCCGGGGCTTTGTGAGCTTCGCAATAGTGCGGCGGCCACTGGCTTCTCCAGAAGATTTGGGCTCACGAAGGATCGATCAACCTCTTTCTTGTTTGTCTCCTCGTCCTCTTCCTCATCGAGGGCCTTGTCGTACTCGCTGCGGGCATAGAGGAAGATCTCTTGAAGGAGTGTTTCGAACTTTTCCTTGAGCACAGATCGTCCTACGCCTTCACGCGGCGCCGTAATGACCTCGTCGAGGTCATCCGCAAAAATCTGAGCGTTGAAGCGATTTTCTGTACCGTGGTGCAGGTGAACCATCCCGAAGAACGGTTCTTCTTCGTTTATCAGCCGCCCTCTAACTCGAACGAAAAAGCCGTGGCTTCGAAGCAGGTCGTCACTCTTTCCCGGAAGTGTTCTCTCGGTTACCCGGACATGCCCCCTCACTCCTAGCTTCAGTGTGTCCGAAACGATCAAATCGCCATCAATGCGGAAATTGTCACCAGTCTTCTCATTTAGGGACTTAAGGCGTTCAGGAGGTAGATCCTTCAGATCGAAGTCGACTAGGCTCTTGTAGCCGTCTTTCGAACTCTCAATTTCAGTTCCATTCAGATACAGATGGAAGCCGGTGCTCATGGGCATGGCCGTTGACAAGACCCATCTCAAACGCCCCAGTGTGATGTCGGCCGCTTTAGGCTTCAACTTCTCTATGATGGCCAAGGTCCATGTCGGCTTGCTAAAATCTTGGCTTGTGATTCCGCATTTCTTAATAAGGTCAGCGAACTGCTCGCTCCCTGCAAGACCATCCCAGTTATCTATCCTGCGTATCACTATGTTGACAGGAGTCGGCGCAGCATCAGGCTGCGACGAAAAGAGGCTGAAATCTAAGCTCGCGCTGCAAATGCCTTCAGATGACTTAGAGACGTAAGTTAACTGCGACCCCACCGTAAAGGTCGCCAGCTTGCCGATACCGAACTTTCCAATCTGTTTCCGCGCGCTGGTGCTGTTCGTTTCACTGAGGCGCTTCTTACTGTTTCCGATGTGCCAAAGATCTCTCATCTGGGAGGAAGTCATTCCCACTCCAGTGTCGAAGATCGCCATCTGTTCTTCGGTGCCTGCCTTAAGTTGATCACTGCTAGGTACATAGAGACGGCATGTCTCTGCCTCAGCATCCCAGGAATTGACCACCAACTCTTCTATTGCCTTCAAAGGTGATTGATAGAGCTGATCAGAAAGCAGATGAACGATCTCGTTGGAAATCAAAACCTGAACGTCCGTGAGCTTCGGAAGCCCTTCCAGCTTGGCAGATAGAACCGCGCTTCCTGTATCCGCGACAGAGGAGTGTTCGATGGTTGCCGTACCGCTAATGTGGCCATTCGTGTCGGACGTTTGGTTGGAAGATGGCATCTCGCTCGCTCTGATTCGTGACAACAACATTTTAGACGGCTTTGTAGGTTAGCATAATCGACGTTGATCGGCTGAATCGCTGTGTTTGTGCGCTGATGCCCTAGAGATGTGAGATTTGGTTCTCCTCAAGCGAATGAAGTCAAAGGAGGTGCCTGCAAAGGCAGAAGAAGCCTAAGTATGGAATTACAATCCCCGGACGGCCCCTTTGGTATGCAGCGGTGTAGAAACTCCGGAACAATCAAAGACCTATGAGCAGGAAAGGACGTTCGCTATTCCCAGCAGCGATCCGAACGAACTGGTCGCGGCCATTCATCCGTGCACGACCATAAAAATCCCGATCTGTAATGCGCAAGTCAGCATCTTCGACCCGCAGTGAAAGAATCGCTATCGCGCATTCACAAACAGCACCGATCAGTTCTTGTTGGGAAGAGGGTCGTCCCACCAAGCAGAACCTCCGGAATGAATGGAGAGCAGTTCCACAAACGTCTCATTGTGATAGCCACGAACAAAGACCCCATATCCAGGCGCGATATCGGGCGGAAGCTGCACGACCGAAACAAAGGTGCCCACCAAGCTATTGCAAGCGTCAATCGTCTTCAAAACCATATCTGCGAGCCACGGCAAGACCGAAGCTATGTTTTCGTTGTAGAAGTGTTCTTCGCGCCACCCCTCGAATGTGCTGAATGGTGAGCTTTTCGGATCAACACAGAAGCCCCGCTCCGTGTCAAAGATCATCCCAAAAGCGCCTCCGCTGTGTACGATCTTGTCCCTGGTCCTCCTCAGTTCTGAAAAGAAGGGTGCGATGCTTGCATATTGTTCAGCCATCGGCGTGGGAAGACCGAACTTTTCTTCGATCTCAGCAGCACTTCGCGGCTTTTCATTTTCGTTCAGCACCATATAAGAGAAAGTCTTGCGGAGGGGATGGCCGCGGCGGAATGCTTCAGCCTTTTCGTCATGCAGTTGAATCTTCGTCTTCCAAATCCAGGCAATCATCTCCTGCAAAAGGTCAAATGTTGTGCGGCATAGCGTCACAAGATATTCGAGTTCGGTTAATGCAAACCTATGAGTTCCTCGATCTCCTAACCGTTCCTTGGACTGATGGAAATGCTTGAGCTTCGTGACAGATGTCCCCATATTGTGGAAGTCATCACGTATCGCACTAATAAGCGGACAAATCTCATGCCAACTTGCTTTTTGCCACATGATATGTACGAAGGGGATGAACAGATCTGATGGTTTGGCCGCAGATTTTGCGACATAATCACCTTCGGTTGTGTCTACGATCTTGCCTTCGATAAGCCCTACGGGAGTGTTAAACCACATACGCCAACTTGTTCCGTCCCAAAGAGGCATCAGGTTTACAGTTCTACCGTCTAGGGCAGTCACATCGAGATATGGCAATTTCTTCAATTCGTCAAACGTGATGGCGCTCATCGTTTTCTTCTCTTCTGTCGATTGCTTAGGTCGTGAGCTTGAATCCGCTTCCGATCACGTCGAGTTGCGGTATTGCCAAAAGGCAAAATGTCCAAGTGAATTATCGTAGTCCGCATAAACACTTTGAAAACGTCATCTGCCCATGACGGCGAACCACATTTTCTCTAGCATCGCCGTACTCGTAGTATCTGAATAGCCAAGATCAAGGGTTCTCACTCTTTTTTCTTGTCGGACGGTGCGAGGATGTTTCGATCTCACCGACGACAGACTTACCGAATTTTGCCCATCGATCGTTGTCGATCAAGGTTGACCTGACAATCTCGATATCTGCGGCTGCGTCGATGCTTTTGAGGGCGGATTTGACAGAATCCGCAATAGATCGAGGCATCCACGGACTCAGATAGATACGATCGATGCAGTCCAGCGGAACTTCGATGTTGACGTAGGACCTAGATTTGTCTCGCTCTTCATAGATCACTCGATATTCTGATTCCGGTTTGAACGGTGCTCGTTTCATAAACGGCAGGTCGCGAACCTTTTTGGGTGTCTCATTTAACTGGTCAAGTGGAATGTATGTGACTCTGCGGCCACGAATACCTTCCCACTGATTCAGGTTAGAGAGCAGTTCTTCTTTTCTGAAGCTAATGCAGACCCCACTGGAACCTGATGCGAACACGCTCCAATGGTGGTATGTCTCGGTTTGTTGGGAGAAGCACACCGCGAGCAGCGTACCTAGCTTCTTGTTTTCCTTGTAGAGCCGCATATACAGCGAATCGTTCTTGTCGTCCCAGTTCCCAGGGTCCAGGAAGGTAAGAGACTGCTTCGTGAGCAGGTGTATGAGAGAAGGCAGATTGCTGTAGCGTCGTAAGAATTTCTTCGTCAGCGTCATTCTCGATCCAGTCGATCACCTAGTGTTTGAGCACTATTGTCGCCGACTTCCGGGAGGAATTCTCGTTCCGCGTTTCGGCTGCATTCGCGTCTTTGCTCCTCCTCCGGTGGGTCTGTTCGTGACTGTTACGAAACTCCTGATCTGTTTGGCGCAAAAGAATCCTGCAGAGGAGTCTCAGCGGGTGGTGTACAACGTGGTTTGGAACTCAAAGGGCGGGATCGTCGTCAGGCCAGTTACTCCGACGCAATCAATTTGGCTTTGGCTTTGATTTCATCCCGAATCGCTCTGCCTTCTGCGACGGGCAAGCCTTTAGGGTCGCACAATGGCCAATCATCGCGTCGGGGCCTTGGGACATACGGGCATTTGTCACCATAGCCCAGGTGATGAGCAGCTCGGCTTCTTTGGCTAGCTCTTCGGTCATCCGACGCCACTGTATCGGCATCGTGCATCGTCGTGTTCAGTTCGGGCAATCCTCATCTGTCGCTACGTACCAAGGCACCTGTTTGGACTGAAAGAAGTCAGGATATCGAGCGGTGAGGTGAGAAAGCACCAGCCGACCGATGCGAACACTATGCTCCACTTCTTTCTCCCATTCCATGTTGGCCAGGCCGTCGCTGTGCGTGGTCGGCCAACGAGCAGTCCGAATCGCCAAAATCAAACTGGAAGCTATGACGAGCGCCGGACCAAGTTTCTGCTGGTCGACCTCAGAGCGATAGCCTCCCACCTGTGATCCGTTCTTAGTGGAAGTCATGGGATGTCACCTGGAGGCTGCCCGCCCCTCTTTCATGCTGAAATTCGCGGAATGAAGATGCCATCACATGGATGATTGGGCCTTGTTTCTGCAGTGGCCCCTCCACCTCGACGAACTTGGACCTTGTGACCGCAAGACGGTGTTTCTCGAAAAACTCTGGAGACACGAAGACATTGAAGACACCTGTTTCGTCGGATACGGAAAGGAAGACCACGCCTGAAGCTGTGCCCGGTCGCTGCTTGACGATAGCAAGCCCGGCAGTTTTGACATACGAGCCATCTGCTCGCTTTGCGAGGTCTGCCGCCCGCAGATAGCCTCTGCGATCCAGTTCCTTCCGTCGAAACCACATGGGATGTGGACCGGTCGTCACGCTGCTGACTGCATAGTCCGCCACAAGCCGTTCCTCTGGAGTCATTAAGAGCAATGGCGAATCAGCAGAGTCTTCACGCAGCCAATCGCTCTGTTGCATCAGCAGCGGCCCCTCCAGCTTGCCCGCCCGTTCTACCTGCCAGAGAGCATCCCTGCGGTGCGCGACACCGTTGAGGCTATTCAGCGCGCCCACGTTCGCAAGCAGCGCCAGCTCCTTACGATTGAGGTTGGGAACTCTCAACACGAGATCATCGACGGAATGGAATCTGCCTTCGGTACGAGACGAGACGATCGCTTCTGCACTTTGCTTTCTCAGGCCACGTACATACCCGAGACCGAGCCGCAGCGAAAGAGAGAAGTCTTCCTCGCGCTCAACAGAGCACGACCATTCCGACACCTGCACGTCGATGGGCTTAACGCGAAGGCCGTGGCGTCGCGCGTCTTCGATAATGACAGACGGGCTGTAGAAGCCCATCGGTTGGTTATTCAGCATGGCGCAAGTAAATGCCGCGAGGTACTTTACCTTGATGTACGCAGATGCATATGCGATCAGCGCGAAGCTGGCGGCGTGGCTTTCTGGAAAGCCGTACAGAGCAAACGAGCTGATGTTCTGAATGATGGTCTCTTGCGTCTCCGCATCCAGATCGTTCGCAGTCATGCCGGCGCGAAGTCTGCCTTCGAGATTTTTCATGCGCTCCCAGGAACGACGCATCCCCACGGCCCGCCGAAGCTCGTCGGCTTCGGAACCTGAGAAGTTGGCGACGACCATCGCCATGCGCAACAGTTGCTCCTGGAAGAGCGGCACACCCAGAGTCCGTTTCAACGTCGATTCCAACGATGGATGAGGATAGATGACGTCTTCCTGCTTTTGGCGACGACGCATGTATGGGTGCATCATCTTGCCGACGATGGGCCCCGGCCGGATGATGGCTACTTGTACCACCAAGTCATAGAACTTCTCCGGGCGATTCCGGGGTAATGAGGCCATCTGCGCGCGGCTCTCGACCTGGAACATACCGATGGTGTCCGCACGCTGCAACGTCCGGTAGACCTCTTGATCTTCCGGGAGTTGGGCGAGGTCGATTGACTCGCCGTAGTGCTGGGGCACGAGCGTGAGGCAATCTTTCAGCACGGCCATCATGCCAAGGCCGAGCAGGTCTACCTTGATGATGTGCAGATTCGCGCAGTCTTCCTTGTCCCACTGCACAACAGTGCGTCCTGGCATCGAGGCACGTTCCAGCGGAACGACTTTGTCGAGCGCACCCTGGCAAATCACCATGCCCCCGGAGTGCTGGCCCAGATGGCGCGGAAGATCCTGCACGCGCATGCACAGCTCCAGGTACTTCGCGATGCGCGGATGCTGCACATCAAAGCCTGCGTTCTGGAAGGAACGGGCCATGGTATCGTTAGGGCCTTTCCATTCGTAGTTCGCAACCAGGCCTGAGAGACGCTGCAACGAATTAGGATCGAAACCGAGTGCTTTCCCGACTTCGCGTGCCGCAGACTTCCCGCGATAGGTAATGACATTGGCGGTCATGGCTGCGCCCAACTCTCCATAGCGCTGGTACACATACTGGATCGCTTGTTCGCGCTTCTCTTCGGAAGGCAGATCGAGATCAATATCCGGCCACTCGCATTTGCCGCGACTCTCGGACAGGAAGCGCTCAAAGAGCAGTTCCATCCCAACAGGATCAATCGCCGTAATCTCCAATGCATAACAGACAGCCGAATTCGCGGCACTTCCTCTACCTTGGATGAGGATGCCTTGTCGTTTGCAAAACTCGACGATGTCCCAGACGATGAGGAAGTATCCCGCGAAGCCAAGCTTTGCAATCAATTGCAGTTCATGTTGCACTTGCTTCTTTGCTCGTTCGAGAAGTCCCGCATCTTGCTTTGGTCCGTAGCGCCGTCGTACCCCTTCCTCCACGCGCTTGGCAAGGAAACTGTCCATCGTTTCCCCATCCGGCACCGGATAACGTGGAAACTCGTACCCAAGATCGCAGAGTTGAAAGTTCAAGCGCGAGGACAACTCGACGGTATTGGCGATGGAACCTGGCACATCACGGAACAATGCCGCCATCGTGCCCGCTGGTCGCAGATGTCTTTGATTGTTGAGTGCGAGCAGACGCCCCGCGTCGTCCAGTCTCGTATGGTTCCGCACTGCGGTGAACAGGTCGGCAATTTCCCGGTCATACTTCGTGGCGTAGCGCACTCCGTTTGTCGCCAACAGCGGCAACTGTAGGGATTGAGCGATACGGATGGCCGCCTGGTTGCGCCACTCTTCGGCCCGCTCCCGGTGACGTTGCAGTTCGACGAAGACATTTTGGGGACCAAAGATGCGTACCAACCGCTCCACAATCTCGCGGCCTGCTGCCTCGCCACCGCGCATCAGTGCCGCAGCGAGTGGACCTTCGTCGCCGCCAGTGAGGCAGACAAGGCCACGACTGAATTCTTCGATATCCGCGAGCTTCGCCGAGCCTTCCTGCTTCGTGGCCTCGCGCATCTTGAAACGAGTAATCATCTGGCAGAGGTTCTGATATCCCTCCTGGTTCTCACATAAGAGAGGAAGACGAGCAGGTTCCGCGAGATGTTGATGGGGTAACCACACTGGGGGAGCGAGTCGATAGCCCAGACCGGTGACTGAGACTTCCGCGCCGACGTGTGCCTTGATGCCATTCTCAGACGCGGTCTTATGAAACCGCGCGGAGCCATAGAAGCCATTGCGATCCATCAGCGCGAGTGCGGGCATCCCGATTTCAAACGCCCGTTCCGCGAGCTTTTCCGGCTGGGAACCGCCTTCCAGAAAGGAGAACGCGCTATTGGCGTGGAGCTCGATATAACGATCAGTCATAGAGCCCCACGATGCACCAGTCTTTCAGGATGAAGTCATGAGAGAGCCGGCAGACCAGCAACGAGCCGTCTGTCGTCTTCCCGATCACGTCCCATTGCTCATTGCCCCAGATCGACTCATTCCACCAATCGCCGCCCTTCAGCCAGGGCCCATAGAGTCGGTCCACCATGTAGCAACGGGAACGGAAGTGGATAGCGCACGGCTGGCCGCACCGCAACTCGACACGTGTTCGCTCTGGGGGGCGAAGAAGCCTGAGACACAATGTAGAGTTTTCGTTCGGCAGAGGCGGCTCAGCAGTCGTGATCGCAAATGGCTCCATATGGAAATCGCCTAACCGTCGCGTATCGTCGAGCACCGCCATGCCGACATTGCCTTCGCCAACAATGGCCGTGATCTTCGCCAGCACAACATCGAGCTTGCCGGGCTCAGGCAGTTGCGGTGAGAAGAGTCCGAGCTGCACCTTGCTCGTTTCGCCCGGTTCGGCCTGAAGATGAACGGCAAGGATGGAAGCCTGCGGGGGATGATTCTGGAGATCGAGATGGAGCAGCTTCAGCCAGAGCTTTTTATCGTTCGTGGGGACGCGAGGATTTACGGTGCGCGCATGTGTACCACCGCCATCCAGACGCAAAGTGATCGTGACCGACGCCAGCGCGAACACGCGTGACCGCGCACGGAGGATCAGTTGTTCCAGCATCGTGGAAACACCGAAGAGCAGGGAATCAAGATCATCCAGAGGCGAATCGAGCTCGGCTTGCTCTTCGAGGACGAACGGCACATCGATGGGCTGCAGCAGATGGGGATGCTTGCCTTGCGCGAGTTGTAACAATCGCTTTGCATCCTGCCCTAGACGAGCGATGAGGGCACGCTCTGGCAACGCCGCAATCGCGCCAACGGAACGAATACCCCACGTCGAGAAGGTCTCTGACTGCGCTTGGGTAACATCGAGAACTGTCACTGGCAAGGAGGCCAGAGCCTTCGCCTCCTCGCCACGGGGCACAACTCGTAACGCCACACCGCCACTTAGACCGCGTGCCAGGCAGACCGACGTATGCAGGTTCGCGCTGATCGTGACGGCAGCGACAATGCCTACGGAGCGAATGCGTTGTCGTATTTGCTTTGCAAGCATCAAGGGTAGACCGAACAGTGATTCTGTTCCCGCAACATCCACCCCGCACACGAATAGCCCGTTGGTGCTTCGATCTTCAATGCGCGGAGAGAAAGCGCCTGCGCATTCCAGAAGAATCCTGCTGACCATTGCTTCAGTCTTTGGCGATCGCTGCAACGCTATGACGTTCTCAAAGGTCTCGACTTCCACCTTCGTCATGCCGCGACGGAAACCGAGAAGGCGGGCTCGCGTGTTCAACGCGCACACCATCTCCGCAGGTGGCTCACCTTCCATCACCACGCACGGCTTGTCGTGCAGCTCGGGTCGCAAGCGCAGTAAGGCCTGTGCCGGAAGCTCCCGGACGTAGATACACGCGTAGAGTTCTACCGGGTGGCTCATAGTGGTCCCACCCAACTGGCACGGTGACTCCACCTTGCTTCGCGCACGCTTTGCGGAGGCTTCCGCATCGGCACGACATTGCTCGGCGTCTGCGTGAATCGCTGGCGCAGCACTTCCACGTGCGCACTCAGTCCAGTGAAGACTGTTCGCTCTTCGCAGGTATCTTCGAGTTGCGACAGGCGCAGTTGCAGTTCCGAGCTACTCTTCGCGCAGGCGTATTGGGACAGCAGAACGATGCTCGCCTGTGTCTGCTCCGCAGCCACACGGTAGCGGTGCCAAGTCGACAGGTCGATGCGCGAGACAATCTCGCTTGCGATTTCTCCGAAATCGAGAATGATGGCGCTGAAGCCGCCCGTCTGGATGAGGAGGTCCGCGCTGCGTAGCGCTTGCTCTACGGCGTCGTAGGATCGAGTCCGCTTTGCCGTACGGACCTTTGTTGACGACGACATGAGATTTGATTCGAAGCTCGCCTGGATGCGCCGAGGCTTCGAGATCGGTTCTGCGCATCGTGCTTTGATCGTCTCATCGCTGAGGAACTTGCCGACGGCCGCAGAGAGACCCTTGACCTCGTCCCGCGGGTGGGTGCCATGCCCTCCACCGTGAAGACCCTTAGTAACCGGTCTTGGCATGAAGCAGGCGGAGGGGAGGGTAAACTTTCGCGCCTCCTGTTCGGAGACTATCTCGGTCGCGCCGCAGCGCACCCATAGAAGGCGGCGGAGATCGACTCCCACCGCCGCTGCCGCTGTCGGATTGAAGGTGTTGGACGCGTCGACCCACGCGCAGACCTTTTCCGCTGCCGTCACACGCGAGAGGAACGAGAGGGCAAGGGACATCCTTCCCGAACAAGTCTCTCCCACCAGCTCGGTCATCGCACCGACCGGAAAGCCGCCTTGAACCAACTCATCCAATGGGCCAATCCCGGTCTGCATAACGGGACGCACCATTCGGACAGGAGGCGTCAATGCTGACGGAATCTTGTGCGCGAGCGCGGATTCGACCTGAATTCGGATTGTGGAGGCGGATGGCATGGCAAAGCTTATTCGCCTTATATTCGCCTATCTGCCTCCGGGCGTGTCAACAGGTGGTCGCACAGTTTTCTGTGCAGATACGACTTATCTCTCACAAACAAATGAGGAAAATTACTTTCCAAGAGACTTTCGAATGTCGGTAGCCAGCACGCCCTGCTTGCCACAGTTCACGGGCCGTTCTGGCAGTTTCTACGCAGGCAAGAGCTTCGCTATTCAGCGAGGGTCCGCGCCGGCTTCTTCCTCGGCCACCCTTCGTGAGGTCTTCGGAAGATCAAAGAGCTCACAATAACGAAATGCCCGTTTGCGAACTTGCCCGAGAAGCAGGCTGGTCGATGGGATGGGGACAGGGTCTCACTGCGGAGAAAATGAAAGAGTGCATCTGACTTTGCCCGGAAGTTGTCGCTCGCATCGGCTTCTTGAATGGAAGGGAGCGGGCCATCTGAGGCACACGAAGTTCGTCGCGATGCGAGACGACAAAGATCCAAAGAAAGTCGTCAGAGGGACCTAGTTATGTGTGGACGGTTCAAACGTGGTTCGGACAAGCAGCGCGTTGCCAAAGTCTTCAAGGTCACAGCCGGTCTTGATGAGACGGTCTTTGACGAAGGAGACGACCTGCGTCCCCAATCCATGCAGCCTGTCATCTATACGAACGATGCAGGGGAGCGCCAACTGGAATTGATGCGTTGGGCGTTTAAGCTGCCAGATCGCTTGCTATTCAATGCACGTTCGGAAGGCATTGACCATGCGAAGTTCTGGAAAGATGCGTTTCAGACTGGGCGCTGTATCTTGCCGGGCGACGCCATCTATGAGTGGCAGGTGGTCGAAAAGGGTAAGAAGAAGCCGAAGTATGAATTCACTATTCCAGGCCAACAACCGTTCGGCATGGCAGCAGTTTGGAAGCTTTGGAAGAACCCGAAGACGGAGCAATGGGAGAAGACCTTCGCCGTCCTTACCGGCGAGCCAAATGAATTGATGGCGCCAATCCACGATCGCATGACCACCTTTCTTGAGCCGCGCGATTACGATGAGTATCTCGCTCCGTGTGCGCGTCCACCCATCCATCTCCTACGCATCTTGCCCGCCTCGAAGATGAAAGCCAAGCTCGTCGACGCAACTCCCATAAGCAACCGGCAAGTGAGCCTTTTTGACAGCCAGTGAGCATCGTATCGAAGTCGGTTCTGAACCTACGCTATTTGGAACTGACTCCGTCTAGGCAGCCTTCTTTGTTGCGGATTTCTTAGGAGACGTTTTCTTTCTGCTGTTTCTCTTTGGCTTCTTCTCGTTTGCGAGACTATTCCGCAGCGCGCGTCCATGATATTCACGTCTATTTGTTTTTTTGTTTCTCGTACATGCAGTTGAGTGCCTTACTCATGCTCGGGTCAGTCAATGCTCGCAACCAACCGGAAAGGTTTTCCTGCTGCGATTCCATACAAGCGCGCATGGTTTGAACGAAGATAAGTTGCGCAAGGTGCTGCGTTACTAAAACCCATCTAGCTTGGGGAGATTGGAACCTTCGGCTAAGCTGTCGACCAGCCAGCGTAGTTTTGATTGATCCGGCGTACGCGCAAAGTGAATCAGTAAGCTAGGCAGTTGCTGGGTTTTGATCGCGGTCTCTTCTTGTGTACGACCAAGCCCAAGCGATATCCGCCTGTGAGAAAGGCGGTCCCGACCGATTGTCACTGAAGTTCTTCGACGTGCTGTGGACACCAATGGTCGCGTCGTAAGTCTCGCGGAGACCGATGCCTTCGTCAGCTTAAAGGCAGTTACAGAATGTACATCATGTACATCGCTGTATTTTCCCTTCCCGCTTATGAGCG
Organism: Terriglobus sp. ADX1; assembly: GCF_036877645.1. Taxonomy (NCBI): domain Bacteria; kingdom Pseudomonadati; phylum Acidobacteriota; class Terriglobia; order Terriglobales; family Acidobacteriaceae; genus Terriglobus; species Terriglobus sp. ADX1. The sequence goes on along the minus strand of NZ_JAEDXV010000020.1, from coordinate 34,413 downwards.
GATTGTATCTGTAATAGCGTGCGTGCCATGGCATGACTGCGGACCCACGTGATCTTCCCATGGGCAAGATGATTGTTTACGCGGCTCGAAAATGGTCGGTGAGTTTCGTGACAGGACCGTTCCCCGTTGCGAAACTGATTCTCACGATGTGAAACATGAAAGGGTATATTGCAAATCGCCGAAGCACCGTGTGAAAAGGGTTCCCAAGCTTTTCGAGTATTCACAAGGAGACCGCTAAACAGTGGTCAGAGGTCGGCTGCCGCTGGGAAAATAGGCCTACGCGAGAGGCTATATGTATCGCCAAAGGCGAGCGGCGCCTATCTCCCATTAACGGAGGTAGATAGCCGATGAAAAATGGGTTCCTTAGTATGTGATTGTGAGTGCTAAAGAGACTTTCCCTCAACGAGGACTGTTTGACACTTTCAGTCAACCAGCGAAGTCAAACTGCAAAGAACATGTCGAAGTCTGTTTTTTGTTTCCCTTCGCTCTCGTGTCTCATTCTCTGAAACGATTTGCTCGTGGCGTTCCCGGCGGTTGCCTCAAATTGGCACCGTTACTACGCTTGCCCCGACTCGATAACTGAACAGCTAGGCAATATGAATACTCATCGTTGGCTTTCCAGGTTCGGATATGGGATTGCGAATCTGGCAACGACGTCCTTCAAACTAGAATTTTCGATTTACGCCGGAGTCTCTATGCGCCCTGTCAATACGATCACCCTCGTTCTCCTCCTTTTCTCGGCGACAGAGGTATTTACTTTAGGTTTTCCTGCAAATGCACAAGCACCGCCTGCTGAAGCGTTGGCGTTTGGCTCCTACGCATCGATGGGCAAGATCTCGGACCTGATTCTTGCCGCGAAGAGGACGAACCAAAAGCAGATAACTATCGTACGGAAGGAGAGAAGCACTCATTTAGAGGGGGCAACTCCTACGGATCGCGATGCTCAGGTGCGTGATTCCATCGCGAACTCGGACGCAGTCGTCGTCGGCCACGTGCTGCAACGGTCTTGTGCTCTCACCGCAGACGGATCTTTCGTCTACAGCGCGTTTGTCGTTCAAGTCGATGACGTCATGAAACAGGACAGACCGATTGCCGACGGTGATCACTTGCGTATCGTCCATCCGGGCGGAGTAATCCACGACTCCGGCGTCTCAGTCATTGCGATGGACCCGGACGCGCTTCCGATTGAGCGAGGAAAGGAGTACGTATTTTTTCTTCATCGCCTGCGGGGAAGCTCGGAGTACAAAGTCGGCGCTGACGATGCGATCGACGTTAGCAATCCAACAAAGATTCTCTCGTCCAGAAATAGCGCGATCCGCCATTCAGGAACGACAGCGGACTTCATTGCGAAAATCAAACAGCTCAGCACTCACCACCAGCAATAGAAGAGAGACGCAGTCATGAGACATACTGTTTCATTCTTATTTGTACTGTTCTGCTTGGTGGGTGTTGCCGCCCGGATCGTTCATGCCCAAGGCTGCACGACTCCTCCGAGCCTCGGGACCAACAGTGGAGCAACGGTGAAGTGGCCCGACCACTCCCGAATTACTGTGGAACTCGACCCGAACTTCAATGACACTGAAAGACAAGCGGTATCTGCTGCCATTGCCGATCTGAACGGAGCAGATGGCCTGAAGAGCCACGACATTGTTTTGAGCCTCAGCAGTGCTCCGCCCCCGACAAATGAAGCCCTAACGCAAAATCTAATCTCGTTCTATCTCGACCCTGCAAACAGTGGCAACAAAGAAGCCAATAGCGTCAACGGCTATACGCAAATAAACGGCGCTAACTCAACGACGATTGCCGGTGGGAACACTTTCTGGAACTTCAATTTCGTTTCGAATGGTGTACTGCAATACGACAGAAGTGCACAAGATGGCTCTGTCCAGACATATTTCAAAGGAGCCTCCGAGCACGAGCTACTTCATCATCTTGGCGTAGGTGACATTCCTAATCTAGATAGCAACGGCAAAGAGAATGCGTGTACTTTCTCGGGACAGCCCTCGATGATGGTGGGCCAGTGTGGCACAAACGATCGAGGATCCGGCCAGTACACATCTAAGTTGCCTGCGACGCTGACATCGTGCGATAGCAATGCAGTGAAGACACCCGGTGCCGGTGGGGTCAGCAACGGCACCGCCCTTGGAGAAGGCTCAGATGCAGGGGGCGATCCATCCCAAGACCCGAATTGTGTGGGTGCGCCTGCGAATGATAGTTGCTACTGCGATCAAACAACAGGCCAATACCAGTGCGCGTGTAGCGGATCCAGCTATCTCTGTTCGGACGGTTCTGAGTCCACTTGCTACAACGGCACCCTAACGTGCCCCACAGTTTCAACAGCTCAGTGCGACGGAACACCTCCGTGTGGGAGTGCCATCTGCGTCGGAGATGGAGTATGGGATACGAGCACCTGCGACTCCTGTGCACAGAATCCGTGTTCCAGTGACACGTGTTCGGGATATGACCTTTGCACCTGTTCTCCGGACTCTCCAAGTTGTCAGCCAGAGTGTGATTCTTGCGATCCAAGTTGCAGCACATTCGATTGCGGACTATGTGGCGGTACCTGGGATCCTGACGATGGTCTGTGCGAAGGGGCCAACTTCGGCCTACCGCATACCCCCATATTCCAACGCTATCTCCCCACGGGAATTTCGCTTGCAGTGATCCTGCCGGCAGTCGTCAATATCCGAAGGAGAAGATCATTCGGTGTAGAAGGAGACGAATCCGATGATCCTAGGTAAATTTCAGGTCACCTTCACGCGGATGTACCTTTTGGCGATTCCTCTGTTGGCCGCAATCGGTACAGTAGTTTGGTTTCAGCATGTCCACCCTGATTCGAGATGCAAGGTCATTGATGATGGAGAGCTCTCTAAAATTACGACGTACCTCCGCGCCCGTCTGGGAATCGCGGAGAGCAGAGAGTTGGGTGTTTTCCGCGCTGGCTTCCTCCCTGGTACTTGCGTCCAGCGAATAGCGGCCTTAACAGGAAAAGGTGATAAGCCGTCAATCTACCTCGTATCGAACGACGGCAGATATCTCTTTACGCAAGCACTGGACCTGTCGAATCTTGCCGGGGCCACACACAAAAAAGATGATGTTCTGGGGCAATCTGATTCGGTTGTCGATATGGGAAAACTGATCGCGGACGACAGACCCTCCTGGGGAAGTTCCAAAGCTCCAGTGACGATAGTTGAGTTCTCAGATTTTCAGTGTCCCTTCTGTAAGCGGCTGGCGAAGACACTGCAAGAAGACGTGCTTCCCAAAGAGGTCGGCAACGTGCATCTCGTATTCCGGGAGTTTCCACTTCCGATGCATAAATTCGCTCGCCGAGAGGCGGAGTTGGCCGCCTGTACGGGTCTACAAGGAAACACTGCTTTTTGGGCTCTGCACGATTATCTTTTCGCGTCCTCGACCACGGTCTCAGATGCAACGCAGGAGGACGCGTTGAAGTATCTGCAGGCTCATACGAAAGCGGATGTAAAAGAGATTCGTGTGTGTGTGGAACGCCACCAAATGTCTTATGCGGTTGACCAAGACATCAAGCTGGGGCAGGAATATGGTGTCAGCGGAACGCCAGCGGTGTTCATTAATGGCAACCGTATCGTCGGAGCAAGAGATCAGAGCATCTACGTAGATCTGATCAACCATTCAATGAAACCAGACGCCCACCCGGCACGGATGTAGTAGCAAGGATGTAGTAGCAAGGATATTGGGGATTTCCATGAAACGATCAGCTCGAGGCCTCGTTCTACGCGTGATGTTTGGAGTGACCTTCTTCTATGCCCACGTTGCGTCGTCGCAATATCCTACTTGGGATTCGACGTTTCAACGACAGCTTTCGTTCGCGAAAGCAGGCAGTACGGAAGCCGAGTTGTACGTGGGCAAAGCGTATCTTTCAGGCTCGATCGTGGATGAGGATCGGAAGGCGGCATTTTTCTGGCTGAGCAAAGCCGAGGGGCAAGGCTCTAGCGAGGCCCGGACGCTAATCGCATTTCAATATCTTGTTGGAGCAGGAGTTAGACGGGACGTGAACAAGGGGATTGCGACGCTTAGCGAAGCGTCGGAAGCCGGCGACACAACAGCTATGGCCTATCGAGCCCTTGCTTTCTACCGCGGATGGGGTGGCCCCCGAGACTTAGTGAAAGCCGCCGCTCTGATGCGCGAGGCCGCCCAAAAAGGCAATCCTCAGGCGGCCGAATGGTTATCGGCGATGTATCACGAGGGCGAGGGAGTAGGTGTCGACCTCAACCTAGCTCGGAGTTGGCACGAACGCGCAGTAGCGTTGGGAGATGACCGTGCTCAAGTCCGGTATGCTGATGAATTTCTCGTCGGAAGAAATCAAACCAAAGCCCCTGTTACGGCCTTCGCGCTATACGAGAAAGCCGCAGAGTTGGGCAATACCAAAGCCCAATGGCGATTGGGCTGGATGTATCAAGAAGGTGTTGGTACTGCCAAGAATATCCCTCTTGCTGCAATTTTCTTTCACCGTGCAGCACTGAAGCGTTATGCGCCCGCCATGAAAGCGTTGGGAGAAATGTACTGGTGGGGAACTGGTGTAACGCGAGACCGGTCTGCAGCCCTCGTCTGGGAATCACTTGCCGCCAGAATCGGCTACGAGCCCGCAAGGGCTGCGAGCGGGGTCATGAGAGCTCAAATGGATGCAGGAGAACTCGCCCAAGCTGACCACTGGGCTGATCACCTAGACGATTTCTTCAAGAAGGCTAGGCGCCTTTACTAAGCGGAACTGGATTGCGATGACGCTTCGGGAATGCATGCCTCGACTGGGAAGTGGAGTCTGGTTCAACCAATTCCAGGCGTTTCGACGTGAATTGTCCGCACTCTGGAGCTTGGCTGTCATTCCCCTGCTGTGCATCGTTGCCCTCAGCGAAGTTGCGCCATTCTCAGTGACTTTAACGGCCCTCGTCACGGGCGTGGCAGTGCTGACTCTATGGGATCCACCCCATGGACGCCGGTCGTGCATGTGGGATGTGGCCAGTGGTCTCGTGGTCGTCGCAGCGATTTTCTCGTATGCTGTCAGCCAATATCGACCTACGAGCCTGTTGTCCGTGTTGGCAATTCTGGAGTCGGTTCTGCTCTACCATCTGGTCCGGAGTATCCGACTCGATTTCACCCAGAATTTTCTGAATGCAGTAAATCTGGTCAATAGTACGGTCGCGCTGTCCAGTCTCAGCACTTTCGCCTCTAGGTATGGATCGTGGAGAGTATTGGGTTTCTCCGACTTAACCCTTTTCAAGAGACAGGTTCAGTTGTTCTCGATCCCGTCCTATTCAGGCGCAAGGAGTCTGTATTTCTTGATCTCCGTGATCTTCGCTCTAACGTCCCGAAGATCAGTGAAGGGCGTTTATGGCCAAATCCTGCTCGTTACCGCAATTGCTCTCAATGCTTCCTGCTGCCTCCTAAGCTTTCAAAGGGGAATGTATATAGCGCTCCTTCCGCTCTTGGTTGTGGAGTTCTATCGAGTGAGACAGCCCCTCCGCGACGCATCTATGTCTTCCGAAAAACCGATCCTTCTGACCACAACTCTCTTAGTTGCTCTTTGGTTTCCGCAGCCCGTCCTAAGGACCGTCGAAATCTATCAGAACGTCTCTCAGGTTCGGAGCGCTAAAGGGCGAAATGAGATGGTCTTTGATGGAATCAATATCTTCAAGAGCCGACCATTAACAGGAGTAGGCATTGGAAATTTCACCCATGCAGATAGAGGCGATCGCCGCGATAACCCCGACCGGTATTCGCCTGCCGCATTCAACTCCTTGGTCGAACTCATTGCTGAACAAGGACTCATCGGAATTGCGATTGCGGCGCTGGTTGCCGCACTGGTTCTCCCGAGTCTGAAGCGTGACGTTTCAGGTCGCGCTCTTGAGGACATAGCAGCGTTCGGGGCCATTTTCATCTTCCTGCTGACGCAGTCTGCGATCACGGAACATCGAAGGATATGTGATCTTGCGGCGATCTGGATGTCTTTTAGAGCGAACGAGAAGTGCGGATGAGATGCTGGGCCAATGCAAGACTCTGTCGTTTAGGGCTGGTGCTCTCCGTGGCATGCTTCATTCCGCAAGCTTTTCGACATGAAATGAGTGAAAGCCTTGAAAGGAAAGTTGGCATGGGGCAAGAAGATGCTCGCGCGTTCGATCCAAAGTTCGAAGAGGTGATGACTCGATCTCCTCGCGACGTCCAGATCTATGCCACGCGCGCTGTATGGATATCTCAAAAAAGCGATCAGGAGTGGCTCGAAGACGTTTTTGAAAGTCGTTCAGCTGCAGCGTCGAACGGCTTAGTTCCAGTTGTCTCTCTATTGGAAACCGCGGTCCGAATTGACCCATTAGAAGACGCTTGCTGGCACAATCTCGCCTGGGCGTACAAGATCCAAGGCGATGATGCCAAGGCCATACAGGCCCTTCAACGAGCTATCGCTCTAGAACCAGAAGATCCGATCTACCGTGCATCACTAGGAATCTTCGAAGAGAGGAGCGATCGGGATTCAGCAGCCAAGTCATATGGAAGATTCATTTCGTTGATGCCTCGCAGTATTGAATCCAAGTTTTATCTCGATCTATCCGAACGAGATCATGAACTAGCGTTGGAGTCGGTGCGTCTAGCTATACAAGAACTATCGCAGACCGCCTCAAATCCCCTGGTGAAGGCGCGGCTCGCCAGAATTCAACTTTCTCTTGGAAATGTCGATCATGCGCGAGAGCTTGCAGTTGCAAGCCTTAGTGAGCTTCCTAACTTGGGGGGTGCATGGGAGACGCTTTCTGAGGCGGATCTGAAGCAAGCACGTCTAGAGGCGTCAGTGGGCGAACGAAAGAAGGCGCGCTACCTTCTTGGGCAGGAACTAAGGATCGTCCACGGATCAATTCATTGGGTTGATGAATTTGTCTCTCCCCATGCCAGAAGACTGCCCGCACAGTACCGCGAATTTCCTGTCATCACTAACGATCTGATGCCCTCCAATCTTCTTTCGTATTTGAGAGAACCCGCAAGAGAGGAGGACGAGTGACCGTGAACAAAGGCAGGTTAATAGCTTTGACACTGCTATTGGCCGTGGGTGGTGGTTTGTGGTATCTGGTTGGGGTTACAGCAGAACACAATCTTCCGCCGACAATCCATCTTGGCAGAGTTGAAGATAGTGATGTGTTACCAGTGACCCAGTGGAGAATATCTGGCCCTTATCTCGATCCTGCGAATCGTTGGAAATATCTGCCTGATATGGAAGCTCAAATCTTCAATAAGGATTTTCTGCGGCCTCTAGGTGGTAGTGAAACAGACGAGCGGCTACCAATGCAGACAACAAACATCTCCATAGACCTGACCAGAGATATATCGAAAGAACCGGAAACCATCCCTGCGCCAGAAGTCACCCTCAACCAGAATGTGGAGTTCGGCGTGGCAGATGTGAGCTCGCAACTTCTGTTCTGGGGGACACATCATGAATTTAAGGTCGTATATGCGCATGTCGATATAGATTCAGCGTTGGAACAGAAAGTCGTCCTGCTTATAGGTGCGAATAGTCCGGTTCAACTCCGAGTCAACGGCGCTGTCGCATATCAGTCATATTCGGGATCAGTAGGTGCCGATTGGTACACGAACGGCAATGTGCTCGTTCCTCTCAAACGCGGCTTAAATCACGTATTGATCAAAGCATTCTGGTTTCCAAAACGAAATGACTTTGCGGTATGGGTGACTACGCCGACAGGCGCTAGAAATTTCATCCGCGATCATGGCGGCATGTTCGACGTCCTCACGCGAATACTTGTACCGCGCACTGCAGGTATCACCGTTAATCCTGCTCTTCGTCTCTTCGGAGAGAACTCACAGCAATACGTTATCCGGGATATCACGGGCAATGTAGTGCGTGAAGGCGAGCTAGCTGAGAAAGATTTTCGTTCACCGATTCCAATCAGTGGACCGCCGGGTCTCTACTACATCTCTGTCGGTTCGAGTATCGCCCGAGCACGCGAAATGTTTTATCTTGGTGATCCGAAGGACGCAGTGGACGACTACCGACGACTCTGTTCGCGCCCGAATGCACCCTTGCCGTGTGATTCTCTGACAGAACTCATAAAGCTTATCCAAGAGGATGGCGCTTTTCTGCGGCTGGACAAAGAAAAAGTCATCTTGTCGTTTATGGAGCAGTTCGAATTTGCTCTTCATGACATTCGGCCTGGTTCTCGCTTGCCTGATGCCCCCCCACTGAAGTTCTTAATGGCATTTCAATCGCGCTTAAACGGCAGCCGTCAGTATTATTTTTTGTTTCTCCCTTCAGGTGGGCGAAGTCATCGACCTCCCCTGGTTATCGTTCAGCCTTACAACACATCCGACAAGCCCTTCTTTGAAAGCTATCCCGCAACCTCTGGAGCCCTGGAAAAGTACTTATCATTTGGTGAGGAATACCATCTCGCATTGGCATTCCCCTATAACCGCGGATTACAGATACCATCCTCAGCCGCCGAGGCAGATTCTGAAGATGTACGGACTGCAGTTCTGACTCAGTTCGGACTCGGCCCAGAGAAGGTCTACCTTGCAGGAGAATGTGCGGGCGGAAGAAGCGCTATTCTCCTCGCTGAAGAGCACCCATCCGAGTACGCAGCGATCAGCACGATTGCGCCTGGTACAGGAATGAACGTCGCTCGTACCTTCTCCAGAAGAGACGCTGCTAATGCGCTTCTGCGTCTAGCCGAATTAAAGAAGATCCCGCTTCGAGTGGTGCAAGGGAGAACTGATGCACACTCTCCTGCCGAAGCGGCGCTTTTGTTGGAGCGGGAAGCCGCTCGGTCGCAAGTAAAGGTCGAAACCGTCTGGCTGCCTGGTAATGGATTGTTTGTGAGGCCCGACTCCGTGAAGGAGATGCTTTCGTTCTTCGCAACGGCCGCTGTCTTAGGCAACGGATCACAGAATCGCCGCCCGACGTACTGAAGCGAGAGTCTTGCGGATGGCTTTAGTGCCAACCGAGCAATGCGCTCACCGAGTACTCGCCCAAGTGTTGCAGACAGGATTAGTAACGGGAAACGCTCTTGTAGTCAGTTGTGATCTCGATGAGTGCCAAATCGCCGAGTCGCTCATCCAGATGAATTGATTCCTTACGATACGCAGACTTATCGGTAGCTATAGAGACTGAATTCCTAGCGTGGCCAATTGGGTGCCAACAAATAGAATGCTACGATGGCCGGATTCGCAGTTGTGATGACATTTCTAACGTGGGGACTCATTCTCGCGATCGGTAGCATTGCTCTCTCTATCATCCTGTTTCGGCTCACAAAGCGCTCTTTCCCCGATTCAACCCATGCTGCCAGACGCTATCGCATATTTAATGCGATAGCGCCATTTCTAGCTTTAGGATGGCTAGTCGCGACATTTATCACCCACAGCTACATCTCGAATCACATCGCTCATCAGAGCGTTGGCTACAGCCCTGACCCTTACGTCACTCTACCGAACGGCTATGTGGTCGGAAGCCTGAACACCTACTCTGGCTATGTTCATGCTCCGGGAGTGGACACAGATATTCCTTGGATCGGTCGTGGGTACGTTCGCGGAATCATCGACCTGGAGTTACGCGACGGGCGATTCATCGGCACTTATTTAGACTCGAAGTCGCAGTTCCAGCCACAAGGCACCGGTCACGTTAGGAACTTCGTGTTGGATACAAGGGATGAGTCCATTCAGACATCGGACACAAACGTTGCGGGTGACTTCATAAGTCAACAGGACACCGTTCACCAAGATCAGCACTCCTACTGGAATCTGTACGTTCAAAATCGTCATCGTTGGCCTACGGTGGCGTTCTGGCTCATTTTGCTCGGAGGCTGGGGTGCCATTGTCACTCTTGTTCAGCAACTGAAGCCCGCGGGTTCTCTCTCGGATCAAGGCAGCATCTAGGCTACCGCGGTTTGCCTCCTTAAGTGCATCGCGGATCAGGACGTTTGTGCCGATAAACGCTCTTCGGGTCTCTTGCGAATCAAAGACACGAAGCCGGCTTATAAGGACGGATGCATGGCCGTCTCAACTGCGTTGCAGGCTTCCCGGGTTCCGTGCTGAGATCTCACGGTTGCGTCCAAGCTCTGCCCCGCGGCTTGCAAAACGAGGCTCCCGTAACAGTCTGTCAACACTTGCACGCACTATCTGCGGAATGCTCTGCCCGAATTCGTTGTAACTCTTAATCCACTTGTATCCGATTGGGCGGGTGATGCCGTACTCGTGACATAAGTCTGTGAGCGACATCTCGTCCTTCTGCTAGCTCGATAAACACTGCATGCGTTGCTGATCGATGCGACCTTTTTCCAAAGTCATAAACGCATCTTCTTGCGTCTCGTTCCTCGCTGAAGAGCTACTCCTCCCACATCTATACATCCTGTCTCCGGTACTGGATGAAAACCATGTCCCCGGTACCGACTGAGGGCTCCGCCCTGGCGCGGCGCAAGGGGTGTCCCGCAGTCTTCCGCGCTCGCGCTTGTGCAGACCTCCGCTGCGCTTCGCCCTTTCCGTTCCGCTTCGCTGCTCTGCAAGGGTGGGAGATACCCCTCCCCTTGCGCCTTGCCGCCCCGCCGTTCGCCACGTGGGCGTTCGGCATATGCATGCCGCGTTTCTACGCGGAACTGCAACAGCAAAAGCCAAGGAGCGAAGACATCATGAGCAACATAGCCACCACGAACAACCTCACTACCATCGACAGCAAGAAGCCGACCACCAAACAGGAGTTGATCGCCGCCAACGTCAAGCTGCTGATTGAGCGGTTGGAAGACGGACACTCCGAAGCGCTCACCAACTACCTCACGGCCATGAGCCGCTTCCATAACTACAGCTTTGGAAACGTGCTGGAGATCGCACGCCAGATGCCCACCGCCACCCGCGTGGCTGGCTTCTGGACGTGGAAGAACCTTGGCCGTTCCGTCAAAGCAGGTGCGAGAGGCATCCGCATCCTTGGCCCCATCGTCGGTGTGCGTCGCAAGAAGGACAGTGAAGCCGAGAAGGACATCACCACGCAGAATGAACGCGTCATCCTTGGCTTCCGTAACCTCTACGTCTTCGATATCTCGCAGACCGAAGGCGTCGACCTGCCCAGCCTGCACGAAGTCTCCGGTGATCCCGGCAAGAACATCGCGCACCTGATTGCATTTCTCAAAGGGAAGGGAATTGCGGTCACCTACACCGATCGGATTGCACCCGCGCTGGGCACCAGCTATGGCGGTCGCATCGCCCTTCTACCCGGACAGTCGAAAGCCGAAGAGTTCGCAACCTTGGTGCATGAGACGGCTCATGAACTGTTGCATCAGACCGAACGGCGTACCGCGATCACCCGCACCATTCGCGAGATGGAAGCCGAGGCCATCGCCTTCGCCGTGGGGAAGGCGGTTGGTCTGGTGAATGAGTCCGCATCGGCGGACTATATCCACCTCTATCAGGGCAACGCATCCCTGTTGGCCGAATCGCTCGAAGTCGTTCAGCAGGCGTCCAGTCTCATCCTCTCTGCACTGGAACCGGTGGTGACGGAGGAGGGAACCCGTTCCTTCGAGGAGGCCGCGTAATGCAGACCCTCCTTGACATCCTCACCAAGGCCGGAGGTTGGCACCACGGCCTTCACCTTCACATCGACAACCCGCCCTATCTGCCGTTAGTGATCGAAGCCACCGATGAATCCGGCCCGCTCGGTCTGATGGCTCTCTCCGTTGCCCACTATGGCGAACAGCATGGCGACGCCATGCGTGATCCAGAGATGCTGTTTGAGCTTGGCTTCGCCGGTGGTGTGGCCCGACTCGATCCCTTCTACTGGCGCAACGACTACGTCGGCATCGAGCAGTGGAGTCGTCGTATCGTCGACGATCACTACCTCTGTGTCTTCGCACTGCACAGGCAGCACGAGCCGTTTGCGAAGACGTGGGACACCAACCTCCGTCATCAGGGCTTCGTCGATGCGTTCGATCCGGCCCGACACGTTCGCAGGTAACCGCAGACTTCTCCGCCCACGGCGCGGAACTGTGCGTGTCTGCGCCATCGACCCCTCATGCCCAACATCCAAGGAGCCGCATCATGCAGAACAGCAGCCCGTATCAATACATCGCCCTCGACCTCATTGATGAGTCCACGACCAACCCGCGTCAGACCTTCGACCCGATCAAGCTCGAAGAACTCGCCGCTTCCATCCGGGAACATGGTCTTATCCAGCCCGTTGTCGTCCGTCCCAGGAATGGCCGCTTCGAACTCGTGGCCGGTGCGCGCCGCTTCCGCAGTTCGCTCCTCGCGGAACAGTGCACCATCCCCGCACACATCAAGGAACTCACCGACACCCAGGCCATCGAGTGGCAGGTTGTCGAGAATGCCCAGCGTGTCGATGTGCATCCCTATGAAGAAGCGCAAGGCTTCCGGCGCTTGTTGGAGATGCCCGGCTATGATGTTGCCGCCGTCGCTGCCAAGACCGGCAAGAGTGAGAGCCATGTCTATGCGCGTCTCTCCCTGCTGAAGCTCATCCCCGAAGTCGCCACGGCGTTTCTGGAAGAACGCATTACCGCGAGTCATGCCAACACCATCGCTCGTCTGCCGCAGGAGCATCAGGCCGATGCCTTTGAGAACTGCTGGCGCAAGGACTGGCAAGATAAGGAGGCGCACCTCTTACCGGTGAAGCATCTGGACGCGTGGATCGAAACCAATCTCTTTCTCGACCTTGCCGATGCGCCCTTTGATCGGGAAGACCCCACCCTCAACCCGGAGGCCGGTGCGTGTCTGGCCTGTCCCAAACGCAGTGGCTTCAACACCTGTCTCTTCCCAGACGTGCAAGGCGACCAGTGCTTTGATGGTGCCTGCTACCAGTCCAAGGTCTCAGCGCACATTGCCGCTGTGTTGGTGGATCGTCCCGGTCTCGTCCAGATCGAAACCCTCTGGCGTCCACCACAGGAACAGGCTCCCGGCGCACTCTCCAAGAACAGCTATCGCCTGTTGGACATCCCCGATAACCCCGATGCCGACTTGCCCTGCAACACCACCCGTACCGCTCTGATCGTCTATGGTCGCGATGCCGGGAAGACCGTCATGATCTGCACCGACGACGACTGTCCGGTGCATGATCCTGCTACGGCTGCACGTGTCGCGCGGGAACAGGCCGAGCATCCCGCGCCGGTTACCATCCCGCCGGACGTCGATGAGACGGACGAAGAACGGGAGGCACGGGAAGCTGCCAACGAACAACAGCAGCAGGCCTATGCCGCGGAACAGGAGCGGCGGCGTGTGGAACGGCAGGAAGAGTTCGAACGCCAGCAGAAGCAGTGCGAGGCGGAAACCCGGCAGCGTGAGAAGGCGCGGCAGGCCCGTAAGACCACCTTGGAGAAGATCGTCGAACATGCTCCGCTGGTCTTCACTGGCGACCAGCTGCGCCTCCTCCTGCAAATCCTTCTTAACGACGCACCCTATGGTCTGTTCGAAGAGGCCGCGGAGTTCTATACGCCGGAAGACGGAGACGACGGGAAGACTTTGGACGAACTGCTCACCGAGGCGCTCGGCCTTTGCGTGGATGAGAAGTTGACCGCATTCCTCCTGCGGCTGATCCTCTCCGAGCATCGGTCGCTGCCGTTGGGAGAACAGATCGACTGGCTGGAGAAGGCTGCGGCGATGTTTGTTCCCACACCAGCCAAGCCGGTGCGCTCCACGGCGAAGGAGCAGAAGGGAGCCGCAATCGCTACAACCTCCAACGGCAAACGCAGGACGACAAAGAAAGCCGCTGCCTAACGCGTTACTGCTTCTATTCGTGGCCATCCCGGCATCTGTCCGGGGTGGCCTTTCTTTTGCCCGCGCGGCGCGCCGGGAGAACCCTCTTCGGTTTCTCCCGGACTCTCATCCCGCTTGGTCTCCGGCCTGCGCTCGCCGGGCTGCGCGGCAGAAGACGTTCCCCCTCCTGCACCTTCCCCTTGCATCAGCTCCACCGCGAGATCTCGTGGCCGGTTCAGTACGTGAGGGCCGCATCCTGCACGTAAGCCGTTCTCCCGCTCGTAACTTTAAAGTTCTCCGCCCAACAGAAAGGAACATCATGTCCACTCGTCAGGAACTCACCGTTCGTCACAAGTCACCTGTTGCCACGCGCTCTGAGATCGCCCAGCGTCCGTGCAAGACATCTCTGGCGCACTGCACGCGCTGCTCGACCCCGGAGCTGTGCAGAAACTGATATCTGATGACGCGGCAACTGAGACAGTTTTGTTGGCATCGTCGGTTATCTCTGGGGAGTGTTTATCCTCCTCGACTCTTCTTCTGAAGAGCAGCTGTAGATACAAGATCGCTTAAGCGGCTCACTCCGTGGACATGCACCTGCATATCCACGGAGCATCGTCTTGCACTAACCATAAGAAATAAGATCTGCTCGTACCTATTTCATTGTGTATCTTTCACGCATCGGAAGCCAAGCGTGCCGGAGCGGTCGATACTCGGAGCCATCAACAGCAGCTTGCCATGCTGATCGTTCCTGTATGCTTCCGGGAAATACCAGAGCGAACCCGCTGGGCGATAGTGACTCCCGCCACGAATAATAGCGGCACGGGTGTGATCATCCCGATATTCGTCAGTCCACTGCCATACATTTCCCACCATATCCATCACGCCGAAAGGGCTTGCTCCCTTGGGATGTGCATCGACGTCACTGGGAGGGGGTAGCACGCGACCGCTGTCTTGAACGGGCGCCAGGGACTTGCTATCTGCAGGGCAGCCAAGTGAACCTCCGCCTCCGCGTGATCCTCCGAGCCAATCGCAGTTCCCCCAGGGAAACGTGCGGCCATCATTACCTTGTGCGGCGTACTGCCATTCCCACTCATGCGGCAGCCGCTTGCCGGCCCACTTTGCATATTCACGAGCATCCTCTATCGATACCCACGTAACCGGTTTGTTCGCCCAGCCTTCTGGATAAGAGCCGTTCTTCCAATCCTTCAAAAAGTTGAGGCTGTCCTTCGGTTGATAATGTGTCGCCTCCAAGAACTTCTTAAATTCAGCATTGGTCACCGGATACTTATCCATGAAGAACGGCTTGATCTGGATAGGGTGCTCATGAAAACGGCGGGGGCTATCTTCCCATCCATACTGAACATCGACTCCAACATCGTCGCTTCCTTCAATCTCGATTCCCTGTACGCGGAACTGGTAATCAGCACCTTCGACGCGAACCATCCCCTGGGGTGCGGATGTAGCGCGTGTTGAAGATGCGGTCTCTACCATCTGTTGCGGCAGGAAGTGCCACTCGTGCGAGTAGCTGGAAAGAGGTTTGGCGGTCATCTCCTTCATCCTTCCCATCAGCTCTTTCAGCTTGGGGTCCGGCTCTCCATTGGTAGTGGCAATCGCTCCATAGCCGTGGGCTTCGGTTGAAAACGTGAGCACTGCCTGCTCGCCCTCGATTTCAGGCTTGAGTTCGACGCCGTGATAGAGGTCGAAGTAACGCAAGCCTTGCTTGTGAGGTATGGTCATTTGATTTCCGTCAACGTTGTATTCATTGCGGTTCACGATGGTCCACACTGTCTGGTCTGCTAGCGGCCAACGGCTCGCGAAGACACCATAACGCAACGTCGGATAGTAGGGCTCCCATCCCTCGCTTGCAAAGAATGGAGCCACTGCGCGTTCGATCGTCGCTACACGGCGCGTCGCTTCTGCATCTCGTGGAGTCACACCGTTCCAGATGCCCCAGACGTTCTCCCAACTCTCCCAGCCTTCGCCGTTGAAGAATGCGTATTGAAGAGCATTGGTTTTATCGCGATCCCATCGGCCTTGGATGTTCACCTGATGACGCGGTTCAAGCCACCGATATCTGTCCACTCCAGGCGCAAATGTGTATTGGTACTGGCCCCAGGTGAGAACATTCCATGCAAGAGCTTCGTCGCTGGGACCGCTTTCCGGCTCAAACGCTAATGGGTGGCCAGCCTTCTCAGCAGCGAGCGAGAAAGCCAGCGGGACACCATCCTGCGTATCACCATTTACGCCGTCGGCGTCAATCTCTTTCAGGAACTGCGCAAAGGCCGTTGGCCAGTCTGTTCCCGGGTCTCTTGTCCCCTGGTCCCACATCATCATGGGAAACAGCACCTTCACACCACGCTTGTGAAAGTCTGCCACCATTTGTTTCAAACCTTCCACACCGCCGGGCATCGTGCGTGTGATGTCATGTTGGTTCCGATCGTCGATGCCTACATTCGGATAGACCGCCCAGACGAGGACGGCATCGATGCCGCCGTACCGCTTCTCAAGATCATCCAGATAACGATCCACGGTGTATTTCCCCGTTACAGGGTCGTACAAATAGCGATCATGCACCATCATTTGGGGCTGAATAAAGCTATGTTGTGCCCATTGAAGTTGAGGCTGGGCATAACGTGACCCATCGTATCCGATACGAATGCGGCGTTCCGTGCGCCAATGAATGTTATCGGCAAGCCAATCCCGATGCGTTGATGGAGTACATGCCGTAGCCCCTGGCCTCATGATGGGACCGGTCGTCAAACATTGTGGCGCAAGAATGAGCTGGCCTTGAGGATTTCCAAACTGCGCATTGGCCTGGGCAGTGCAGAGAACAGCAAGAAGAGAAAGGGTTGCAGCACTCCACATCGTTCTAAGTTGAGCTTTCATGTCGTAGTTCCTTTCGTTCGGATAGGTTCAGAATCTTTATAGGCCGATGCGAATAAGGAAATCGCTAAGTCCGGCGTAACCCAAAAACTAACGACGTACCTGGTCACTTGATGCTTCCAGAAATGCCTCTACTTCTTTCATGCTGGGCATTGAGGGCTGAGCTCCTCTGCGCGTTACCGAGATAGCAGCAACGGCAGCTGCAAAACTCGCACTTTCCAAGGGAGATTTTCCTAACATGAGCGCTGTGGCAAAGCCTGCATTGAAGGCATCACCTGCGGCTGTGGTGTCGATTGCTTTGGCCGCCACGCAGGAACCAACCTGTTGAGTCCATCCTGCGTGGCCATGTAGCTTCCATCTGCTCCCATCTTCAGCACCACTCCGCGACAACCCTTGGATAGAAACATGTCTGCCGTCTTCGCAGGCGAAGGTGGATTGGATTCAGAATTTTGATTCCCCAGGTAGAAGGCTGCTTCCGTCTGATTGGGAGTCAGCCACGCGATGTGCTTGAAGAGTCCTGGTGGCAGTTCCATCGCGGGGGCAGGGTCAAGAACTAAGGGCACATTCTCTTTCGCGCAAATGTGTGCCAGATGTTCTACCGTTTCAAGCGGTACTTCAAGCTGAGTAAGAACCATGCCTGCGTCTCTGAGGATAGAGATGTTTGCGTCAAGATCCTCAGGTGTGACTTTGTAATTTGCACCCGGCGCTACCAGAATGCTGTTGTCTCCGCTCTCTGAGACAACGATGATTGCAACGCCGGAAACGCCATTGCTCGTTGAGACGCCTGTTATGTCAACACCCGCAGTTTGTAGCTCGGTTCGTAGCTCTCCACCGAATGCATCGTTCCCCAACCGCCCTATCAGACGCACCGGATATCCGAGACGTGCCACGGCAACGGCTTGGTTTGCGCCTTTGCCACCAGGGTGGGTTTGGAAGTCGTATGCAATGACCGTCTCTCCGGTAGTGGGCATTCTCTTTGTCACTGCGACTAGGTCGGTATTGATACTGCCGACCACAACAATAGGTTTTTGCGCGGACATTGCGTTTCTCCTCAAAAAATAGCGATGAAGGTTTCTACGAAAACAGCGGAGCGCAGGCGACCGCCGTTAAGCCGCACAGGAAAAACACAAACATCCATCTCAAAATGATTCTTGAACGGGCCGGAGCAGCACGGAATTCATGCCAGACAAATACGCCCCAGCAGGCAGAGATCATGGTGGCGCCTTGACCAATGGAATAAGAAACAGTGGGACCTACGATGTTGGCGCGCGAGGCTACAAAATTCGCCATTGCGCCTGTGCACCAGATAGCTCCTCCCAGCACACCCCAAACGTGCCACGAACCGCTCGCCTCCCAATAACCCCGCATCGGCGCGGGCTCGCGGCCATCAAGAGGAAAGCGCATGAAGAAATAGTTCACGGGGATAGCGCAAATCGCTACACCAAGCGCGAAGAAGAAGAGCGCTGCATAAGGTCCGGGACCATCTTCGATCGTCATAGCTTTTGAAACGAAGGGATAGAAGGTGCCCATCAAGAGTCCGGCTATCAAACTAATGATGATGCCGCGACGGCTCATGGCCGCGTGCTTAGTTTCGCGAAGCCGATAAGCGATTGCATCGAACACGATGGCCGCTGTCACCAGTGCGATACCAGCAAACAGAAGTACAGGATTTCCCTTAGGCGAAATGATGTAGGTACTTACTGCACCCACAATCAGCGCAAGACCAATGCCAACAGGAAACGCCACCGCCAGTCCTGCGATATCGATCGCCGCCACCAGCAACAAATTAGCAATATTGAAGATCGCACCGCCCGTCATAGCGAGAAGAATCGGATACTGCCCGGAGTGAGCAATATCTGCGAAAAACGGACGTCCTGCTGCTCCATGACTTCCGAGCGTTGCGCCCCACACGATTGCTCCCGCAATCAGGCCAATCACGTAGTCCCAGTAAAAGAGCTGGAATCTGTAGCCAGGGCAAAGCTTCATCGAATTTGCCCATGATCCCCAGCACAGCATGCTGAGGATCATGAAAAGAAGTGCAATACCGTATGTTTCAGGCTGATACATTGAACGTGTCCTTTTTAATGAGACGAGTAAGTCGATCCTGCTGCCGGGTAGGATGATCCGGCTACAACTGGCTTTCAATTGCTTTCATTAAGCAGCAGCTTGCGACGGCTGCTGCCTGTGATCTTACGAGCCAGTTTCAAACGTCATTCCTTCTAGCACTCAGGAATGGTTAGAGATTAGAAATCTAACCGTAACGCAAGCTGAATCTGTCTGGCATTTCCCGCGGAAGTGATCTTTCCGAAGACAGACGAGGCTAACGAAGTTGTTGGATTATTAAAGGACACGTTATTGAACAGATTGAAGATGTCCGCACGGAACTGAATCTTCGAGCCTTCGCGGGGCAAGAATGAAAAGTTCTTCGCAAGGCTCATGTCGGTATCAAATAACGAGGGTCCCGTGAGACTATTGCGTCCGCTATTCCCAAAGGTACCGTACGTATAGGGAGCGAGGAGTGGTGAAGCGTAGGCGGCGGTATTGAAATATCCGGTTCGCGCCCACGAATCTTTTCCGCCGCACCCTGCGCAGGGATTGATGCCCGTTGCGTTTAGGCGTAGAGCTCCCATGTCTCGGCCCCCGCCTAGCCATGGTGCCGAGGAGCCAGTGCTCACAGAGAAGGGAGTTCCACTGCTGTAGGCGACAATTCCTGAGAGCATCCACCCACCCACGACATACTTCGCAACGCCCAAGGTCTCAAATTTCGGGAGATTCCACACGCCGTTCACGCGTAGCAGATGCTTTTGATTGAAGTCGGACCTGGCATACTCACCTAGAATGGGGCTGGCTGGATTTTGTGCGGTTCCACCATCAGCATCCGCAACAGATCCCGAATCGAGCGACTTCGCGAAGGTGTACGCGAATTGCATGGTGTAACCCTCTGAGAAACGCTTTCGTGCGGTCACTTGCAGAGAGTTGTAGTTGGAGGATCCCAAATTGGAGATTCGTGTAATGCCGGCATAATACTGCGGCAAGAAGGGACGCCGCGACTGCGCGTTCGCTGCCGTTCCACCTGCTGAGTACGGCGCTGCATTTGCCTGGTTTCCATTCCACAACCGATCCCCATGGCTTCCTACATAGCCAACCTGCACCATCAGGTCTTTCGGAAATTCACGTTGCACGTTGAAGTTGTACTGCTGCGTGAACGCATTCTTGATGTGTGGATCAGGCGAGTAAAACTGCGCCGGAAACGGCCAAAGTGGATTTGGTCCGGGGTTAAGGTAGGGATACGGGAATGGATTCGTGTAGCCCGTCCCCCCGTAGGGATCGGTGAAAGTGTTTGGTGTAAATATCAGCTGTGTCTCGAATGGAGGAGCCTCAATTTCATTAGCCATCGTGATGGCTCCGGGCGCGTTATAAAAGATGCCATAGCCGCCACGCACTGATGTCTTTCCATCACCGAAGACGTCGTAGGCAAACCCAAGCCGTGGAGCGAAGTCACCCTTGTCCATGAAGATGGTTCCAGGCGGAATCCCCGGATCGCCAGGAAATGCAAGTCCCGGAGGCGCGGTGGGGAATCGTGTGGAATGGAAGCTGGGATCAAACGTGACGGTAGGAGAGTTGTGGTTAAACTCGACCCAGGGATAGAAGAGATCCCACCGCAAGCCAAGATTCAGTGTCAGTCGAGATGATACCTTGTAGGTATCTTGGCCATAGAATCCTGATTCCACCGAATGCTCGTTGCCGTAATAGGGCGTGTACTGTCCGAAGCTGATGGGCTTACCAATTAGATAATCAGCCCAGTTGTTTCCCGTCTGCACGCCGCTGAAGGTCGGGTTGCCTGCAGAGTTTGTGCTGGTCCATTCGATGTGTTCCGCTTCACGAAGACCCATCGCACCAAACTGCCATAGATGTCTGCCCTTTACCCATGAAAGCTTGGCATCGGCTTGCTTTAACGCTGTGTTTTCATACCACGGATTGCCAGAACCAAAGCTTGTCACGCCAGATACTGATACTTGCGGTGATACGTTGTATCCGCCGGTGTTGTATTTGGCTCCCATCTGCGAACCCGTCACGATGAGTCCCTCGGGAGTCCCGACGGTGTTGAGATTTGTATCTGAGAATCCGAAATCACCAATCAGGTTAGGTGTGAATGTGTGCGTGTCTCTAACCGTAGTTCCCCAGTTAGTGTTCGTAAAGTTGTCGTAGTACTTTGAAGAAATGATGGAAGAGTATGGTGGTCCAGTTACGGCAGAAGTAGCCATGTGGAAGTAACGAACATACATTTGATCGTTTCTCGTTAGCCGATAATCTCCCCTGACGGTATATTGATCGCCGCTCGTCGGTGTTGGAACTTGGTCCGTATAGGCCCATAGTCCAGAAGGCTGCAGAGTTGGAGCGGGGATGTAGGTGTTCATGAAGTTCACCGACATTGTGTCCCACTCATTCTGAGGAATTAGATTTCTCCCCGGATATCCATTGGCGGCGGTGTAATTACATGCAGTGGTTCCAGTACCCGGCAAATTACCGCTCGTGTTGCATGTCGTGTTGTAAGGATCGTGAAGCTGCGTCGCAACAGAGCTGAAGTCTCCACTGCGTTGAGCAGGTGTTATCGTGGCAAGATTTTCGAGAGTGACCTGATGGATCCGCAATCCCTCATAGGTTCCGAAGAAGAAGGCTTTGTCTTTCAAGATTCGCCCGCCGCCCGCAACTCCGAATTGGTTTTGTTTCAATATCGGTTTCGCCGCTGGAGCGGGTGCGAACCAGTTTCTTGCATTGAGCGCATCGTTACGCAGGAATTCCCACGCTGACCCATGGAATGTATTGGTTCCTGCTTTGCTGACCGCTACAAATGCTCCTCCCGATGCGTGTCCAAATTCTGCGCCATAGCTATTCGTGAGCAGCGAAAATTCGCCAATGGAGTCAGGATTCGTAAGATTCGCGGGGCGGTTATAGAGGCCAGTTACTAAGATCGCGCCGTCCAGTGAGACTTGGCTTCCGTTCACGCGGCTCCCATTTACGCTGAACGTTGGCCCGTTACGCTGATTTATCACGGCGGCGGGCAGGGAAGCGCTGCCCACACCAGGTACAAGCGTGATGAGTTGTAGCGTATTACGTGTATTGAGCGGAAGCTCTTTGATTTGGGTGCTATCGATCTCAGTGCGAATAGCCGCGGAACTCGTATCTACCTGCACCACGGACGATGTGACTTCGACGGTTGCGTTCGCACTTCCAACTTCCAAAGTGACGTCGAGTCGGGCACTCTGTCCGTTTTCAAGAGTGATACCCGATTGAGCGTAGCTCTTGAATCCTGCCGAAGTGGCCGTCAATTTATACGTGCCCACCGGAAGGGAAGGGATGGTGTATTCACCTAGAGATGAGGCTGCGACTGTGCGTTCCAAGCCAGTTCCCACATTCAGGACAACGATGGTTGTATTGGGGACCACGGCGCCAGTTTGATCCATAACGCGTCCCCCAATTTGAGCATTCGTTGCCTGGGCCATCGCACAATTTCCTACACAAGTTGTGGCGATGGCGAATAGAGGTACAGCGAGGACTGATGTGGGCGGTGTCCGCCGATTTCGTAGCAAATGCATTGTGCAACCTCCTGGACGCTGCAATTTCCCTTTGAAAGCCAAAGGCGCGGTATTCCGCGGCAAGTTTGAAAGCTTTCAAAAAGACAGGCGCGAAGCTACTACCTGATAGGTGTCATTGTCAATGCCGTTATTTCAGATAGTTCTAGATGCAGCTTGTTTACGGTATAAAGTCGTCGTGGGAGCATGGGTAAAATCGGCATGGAGCAACGTGAAGATGGATGAAATGTTTCAAGTTGAGGCCTTGTCAGAGTTTTGGATGGCGGCTCTTTCAAGTAGACTTTTAGGGTTTAACGGAGAAAAGCGCCAATGGCCAACATGCATGAGATCGCTAAGAGGGCGGGTGTTTCTTTGGGCACTGTTTCAAATGTGCTCAATAATTCCGCTAAAGTGCGAGAGCCGAAGCGCACCCGGGTACTTGAGGCAGTGCAAGCAGCGGGTTACCAGCCCAGCCAGTTAGCGCGCGGCTTAAGGCGCGATACGACCAACATGATTGGGATGATTATCCCTGATATCACGAATCCATTTTTCCCTTCGGTTGTTCGCGGTGCCGAAGACGTGGCGTTTTCAAACGGATATCGTCTGATTCTCTGCAACACCGATAACGATCACGCCAAAGAGACTGTCCATCTAAACGAATTGCGCACATATCTGCCTGCCGGTCTCATTGTTATCCCATCGAACTTCAGTGAGCTTACAGCGCAGGCCGAGTCATATCGAAAGGCGGGAACCGGTGTCGTGTGCATTGATCGACTTCCCAAGCATTGGAGCGGTGACAGTGTTACCGCAGATAACAAAACCGGTGCATATAACGCAACCCGCCATTTGATTCAGCTGGGACATACCCAGCTCGCAACGATCACAGGGCCCTTGCACCTCACAAACGCTAAGGAACGTCTCGAAGGCTTCAGGCGAGCCATGAAAGAAGCGAAACTTCCACTTGCTCCGGAATATGCTCAGGAGACGAGCTTCGACAAGCAGGGAGGCTACTCGAAGACTCAAGTTTTGTTGCGTCTGATTCCCCGTCCGACAGCGATCTTTGCTGGCAATGACATGATCGCCTTAGGCGTTTTGCTTGCTGTTCGAGACTCAGGTCTCCGTTGCCCGGAGGATGTTTCAATCATCGGCTTTGATGATCTGGATCTGGGTGAAACAACGAATCCGTCTCTTTCTTCGGTGTCTCAGTCAGGCTATCAACTTGGTACGACTGCAGCGCGCTTATTGCTTGATCGTCGACAAGGCGACGATAGTCCTGCAAAGCATATTGTTCTTGAGACATTGCTGAAGTTGAGACATTCGGTGGCGCCCCCGTCGCAGACATTTCAAATAAGCTCATCGACGGCAAGACGCAGAAGCAAAGGGAAACAAGCTGCATCCCCAACCTTCAATTGAGCCAATGTGATCGGTGGCGTCCTGCTGATGATTTGCGTGAGATTCAGAAGATGCAGATTTGCTGGCAGAGCTTGGATTGCTACTGCTTGCTGTGGTAGCCACGCCGGTCTTGTTCTCCAAACGAGCGGCAAAGGTTGACGCAATAGCTACCGGAAGTGTGCGCAAGTCAGCTTTGCGTCATAGTTGAGGATGTTCTGACATAATGCCCAGAGCTTTTTCAAGACTGATGCCAGCTTGAACTATAGTGCCTTCTGCGAATAATTTACCGATGAGCGTCACCCCGTGTGGGACGCGTCGACCTGGGGTGAATACCTGTGGAGGATGTTTAGGATCGGGAGCCCAGTCGCTACGTGCCTGATTGACGTGCACAAACCCTGCACGAAGTGTCAATGACGGATGCCCGGTGAAGTTGGTGATGGTAAGCATCTCGTCTCGCAGTGACGGTACAAGGATGAGATCAACCTGCCCCATGATGCGTTCCATCTCCATGGCTACGGCGCGACGCATGCGGTCTGCCTGTACGAAGTCCACCGCGGAAAGAAAGCGTGCCTGGCGGAAGCTGTTTGGCCAGGCGTCCGGCACCTGCATCTTGAGTTGGTCGTCAGCGTTGGTTAGAGTAAGTTCTTCGAAAGCCGCAGCAGCTTCTGCAAACAGAATGGTATTGAGATTGTCGTATGGCCAGTCCGGCAGATTCACCTCTACTGGGAGCATGCCAATCTGCTTTGCTACCTCCAAAGCATTACGGTCCACGTCCGTTGCGGGCGATTCTTTCATCCATTTAGGGACATAGCCGAGGCGCAGTCCTTTGACATTCTGCGATGCGTCAAACAGCAGAGGTGCATCGACACTTGCAACATCGCCAGAATCCTGCCCTGAGATTGCCTGAAGCACCATCATTGTGTCTTCAACACCGCGTGCCATTGGGCCGAGTTTATCGAGTGACCAAGCCAACGTCATAGCACCTGTGCGTGGCACGCGACCGTACGTGGGGCGAAGGCCGGTGACACCGCAGCGCATGGATGGAGAGACGATAGAGCCTTCCGTCTCACTGCCAATGGCAAACCCCACCAGGCCCGCAGCTACGGCTGCTCCAGGACCTGCGCTGGAACCGGATGCACCTTCTTCCAGCAGCCAAGGATTCATGGTCTGGCCACCGAACCAGATGTCGTTTAACGCCAGCGCGCCTAGTGATAGCTTTGCCACCAGCACTGCTCCCGCTTCGTTCAACTTGTGAATGACAGCACTGTCTTTCTGCGGTACACGGTTCCGATATGGCTCGGCACCGTACGTGGTGGCGATTCCAGCTGTGTCGAGCAAATCCTTTGCACCATAGGGAATGCCGTGCAGCACGCCTCGGTACTTGCCCTCAGCAATCTCTGTGTCAGCAGCACGTGCTTGTTGCAGTGCATGTTCTTCCGTGAGTGTGATGACGCAACGGAGTTGCGGATCGTATCGCTTGAGGCGAGCAAGATAAATTCTGGTCAGCCGCTCTGATGTCAGCATGCGGCTCTTGATCCAGTGAGAAAGGTGTGTCACCGGTGCGAACGCAATTGCCTCATCATTTGTTGGCAGGGAAACAGCCACATGGCCGAAGACCTGCGTGGAAGGACCGGAGAACTGCGCATGAGTTATGGACGTCGGCTGCCATGTAGTTGCGGGGGCCAGGCCATCCGATAAAGGCACCTTTCGTGGGCCCGTGCGGCGTTCTACCAGAGCCGCCATGCTGTTCTGCCAGTTGCCAGCAGCCTCGGTGCGTTCGGCGGGCGTTAGTGTTACTTGTAGAAGCTTCTCTGCGTGTTCAAAATCGGCAGGCGAGATGCTCGGGCCAACAGCGGGCGCCGTGCCAAATGCAGGAGGCGCGCCTGGTGTTGGTGTACTTTGTGGGCCCTGTGCATGCAAGGCCATTGCAAATGCCGATGCCGCGCCCTGCACGAGAAATGCGCGACGTGTTCTCATGTCCATGTCTGTCTCCGTCAGCGTTGTCTGGGGGCAACTACCGGCGCTACCGCCGGGCTGCAGTAGGAACCAGTGCATGCGCGGACACCGAAGAAGACGTTGTCCTTTGAGACGGGCAGGCGCACAGAGTTAGGAGTGGTTCCGGGAAACTTCGCGGCGTCCACGCCGTATTGCCAGTCTGTTGCTGAGGTCTCGCGCCAAACGATTTGATAGCTCGGTGTGCCTGTGCTGCTGAGGGGCGGCTCCCATGTGAGAATCGTATCGTTATCCAGGTTAGACGTGACGACCTGGACCGATTGTGGAATGCCCGGCGATTTCGCCAATGTTGCAAGTGTTGCCATATTTAAACGAGCGACCTGAGCGATGTAATTGAAGTCATCGAACTTGAGAAGATCGCCGTATTCTTTCCCATTCTCCGTACGGACGTGCTGGTGCTGATGGTCAAAGTTTTCGCGCCACTCGGTAAAGCGAACCGCTGCAAAGCCCTGATCGCTGAACGAACGGTGATCACCACCGCGCAGGAATCGATCCAGCCGAAGCTCCATCACGCTGTGCAGTGGCTTCGGTGCAGACGTAGCCAGGTAGGTACGGTCTACTTCCATCACCGCACGTGCAAGCTGGCGAGATGGCGTTTCATTCTCTGCGCCAATGCTCAACGCTGCACGGATTTGTTCAATGGGAGCGGACGGTAGGATGCCCTGGGAAAAAACACGGACGCGTGTCTTACTTTGCAACGTATCGCCCGGGGTGGTATCGCCGCCAACGATATCGTTATTGAGTACGCCTTCCAACTGCCAGCCCTGTTCCTTTGCCAGCTTTGCCAGATGGCCAGAACCATTCAGGCCTTGCTCCTCTCCGGCAACTGTCACAAAGACAATTGTGGCCGGAAATTTATACTTGCTCAGCACACGCGCGGCTTCCAGCGATACGGCAGTGCCGCTGGAATCGTCATTCGCACCGGGTGCGAAGTCGTGCGTGTTCATTACGTCCGTTTCGCGTGTGTCGTAATGGCCTGTGACAAGGTACATACGCTTGCTTGCGACGGGGTCTGTGCCCTTGAGGATGGCATACACATTGCGCAGAGGGGTCGGTTTGATGATGCGTGGCTTGCTGTTGTTGAAACCAGGCTGTGGCTGTTCAACGAACTCGTCGTACTGCACCTGCAGACATCCACCGCAGTCCTTGCTGTAAGCCTCGAACTGTGACTTGATCCATTCCGCAGCGGCAAACACACCTGTCCCCGGTTTGAGATCCGTTTCTGTCGAAGAGATGGTCGAACGGTTATGAAAGTCCACCAGGTGGCTGATGTTCGCTTTGATGTGATCTGCGGAGACCTGCTTCAGTGCAGCACGAATTTCGGGATCAGCAGGTGGCGTATGGAGCGGGGTTCCCACCGACGTGTAGTCCACGCGGCCGCTCACCGGAGTGTGGACAGACTGAGCGGTCAACCGAAATGTAGATGGAATGAGGACTAACGCAAGCGCAAGGGAAGAACGAACGTAGTTCATGAGGCTCCTGAAGACGTAAGACCAGATGGGATAAACGAATTGCGGCGCTCTACCGTCGAGCGCCGCAGTGTCTCCTAAGTGATTGGTGGATTAGAAAATGATCTTGCCGATGATCTGAAGCTGACGTGACGAGCCAAGATCTCCGACCGGGAAACGAGTTGAGGAGATGACACCGAAGCTGGTGGAACCTGCGACTGCAGAGGTTCCCGGATTGCCGAAGCTTGCGTGATTGAAGATGTCGAAAGCATCCGCACGCACCTGGAACTTTACGCGCTCCGTGATTGAAGTGTTTTTCTCGATGGAGAAGTCTGTATCAGCGAAGCCGGGGCCACGTAGCGCATTGCGGCTCAGGTTGCCAAATCCAGTCGTCGGGATCTGGAAGGTGCAACCTGCGGTTGCGGAAGCAGCGCAGACGGACGGCGTAAACCACTGTACCGTAGAAGCGGAACTCCGAACCTTGCCGTACTGTACGGGCGTGAGCAGGTTGGGATGCAGGACATTTGCGGTACCAGTAAATGTCGACGTGGTAGTGACGTTCAGGGGATTGCCCGTCTGCCATTGCGAAATACCGGAGAGCTGCCAACCTTCAACAAGGCGGTTGCCTTTGAACGGCAGTAAGTAGATCGCGTTGAAGGAGATGCGGTTCGCAGTGTCATAATCCGACGGGCCATAATTCAGATACGGGCGTGTTGCATCCTGAAGTACGGTGCCGCTCAGCGAACCTGTGTCCATCGACTTCGAGTAGTTGTAATTGAAGTTGAAGTTCAGGCCATTCCGGAACGCCTTACGCAACGTCAGCCACATGGCGTTGTAGTTTGACATGCCAATGGAAGAAACCTGCGTGATATTTACATTGCTGATGTTCGCGCCGGGCGAGATGGGGCTGTTCGTGGAGACGGCAAGGAACGGACGGACACCCGCTGCATTTGGCTGGTTGATGTTCAGTGGCGTGCGGAGATGCTTGCCGACGGAGCCATAGTAGCCAATGGACGCAGCCACTCCAAAGGGCAGTTCCTGCTGCACGTTCAAGTTAAAGGTCTCAGTGTAGGCATTGCGCAGATTGCGTTGCACACCGGAGATACCGATGCCAGCCGCACCAGCGGAAGCGTACAGGCTGGACAGAGGGATCGTCGTCGTAGCGTTGCTATACGTAACGCGATTCGCGAATGGTGGGTTGCCGTTGAGGCCGCTGACAGCGTTGGTTTCCGGCTGATCTGCCATGAAGCCGTATGCGCCGCGTAACACAGTCTTATTTGTGCCGAACACATCATAGGCAAAGCCAAGGCGCGGTTCGATGTTGTGATTCTGTGTGTATGGACTATTGCCATAGCCATTTGTTCCTACGCGGAAAAGGGAGGCGCTGGTAGTGTCAAACACAACCAGACGGTTTGAACCATCCACAGGAGAACCGTTCCACTCGTAGCGAAGACCCAACTCTGCAGTGAGATTCGGCGTGATTTTCCAGGAATCCTGAACGAACGCACCTACGGCATTTACATAAATGCGGTTGGATGTACGTGTGGGCGTGATGCTGAAGCTGTTCGCACTGCCCGTCTGGAAGTTGGCAACCGTGTTGAATCCGATGGTGCCTGTATCCTGCGAGAAATTCACGTTCAGAAAGCGACGGAATTCTCCACCAAATTTGATGGAATGCTTGCCCAGGGTATAGGTGGCTGTATCCGAGAAAATGCCGAGGGTGTCAAAACGCCCCTGGGGGAATCCCGACGGTCCGCCAAAGTTAAGGCCAGGACCTGTGATGGTGATCTGAGGGATACCGTTGGGGCCAGTTGTTCCAGTGCCCAAACCAAGTGTTGTCGGGTCCGTCGTGACGTTGGGATTGAACGAGATTGAAATGCGGTTGAAGCCAAGGCGAGCCTCGTTCACCAATCTGGGCGAGAATACGTGGGTTTCGTTCAGCGTCAGGATCTGTCGTGTGGCGGCGCGATTATCTCCGAACCCTGGAATGGTATTGCCCTGCAGCGTGGGTTCTGTGCGGACGTCCTTCTGCAGCGCATAGAAGCCATGGATGGTATCGATAGGGCTAAAGGTGTGGCTGATATCGATGGTTCCCTGGTCCGTCTGAACTGGTCCGGCTGCAGTGCCGATGAAGCGGGCTCCGGTGCTGTCATTCGCCAGCGGAATATAAGCAAGGAGGCGTTTCGCGACGGGATCCGTGACCCCGGCACGCTGAGCAGCGGTAAGTACACCGCTGTTCAGGGCCAATCCCTGTGACTGGCGCAGACCTTCGTAGCTGGCGAAGAAGAATGTGTGGTCCTTCCAGATTGGTCCACCCAGTGCAGCACCGAAGTTATGGCGCTTCAGCGAAGGCATACGCGTGCCC
The DNA here is from genome assembly GCF_036877645.1 of Terriglobus sp. ADX1. Classification (NCBI taxonomy): domain Bacteria; kingdom Pseudomonadati; phylum Acidobacteriota; class Terriglobia; order Terriglobales; family Acidobacteriaceae; genus Terriglobus; species Terriglobus sp. ADX1. The sequence goes on along the minus strand of NZ_JAEDXV010000020.1, from coordinate 5,026 downwards.
TTGGGGCTGAAGTAATTGCGTGCATCCAGCGCTTCGTTGCGGATGTAGTCGAATGCCTCGCCGTGAAACGCATTGGTGCCGGAGCGGGTACTGACGTTGACCACAGAACCCGAAGAGCGGCCGTATTCAGCAGAGAAGGTCTGATTGTTGATCTTGAACTCAGAGGTGGTGTTGATCGAGGGCTGGAACGTGATCTGGTTCTGCACCATGTCATTCAGGTTCACGCCGTTGATCTGGAAGTTTACGGAGTCTTCGCGGTTTCCAGCGGTGACAAACGAGTTCGCACCCAAGCCACGGCTGGGTGCCGTGAGCGAACCATTTGCGGGAGCCGTAACACCGCCCGGAGTGAGTACCGTTAGATCAAGGAAGTGGCGACCATTCAGGGGCACTTCCTGCACAGTCTGCCGATCGATTACCTGACCGACAGTGATGGACTCGGAGTCGATCAGCGGAGCGGAACTTTCTACCTGCACTACTTCACCCGTGGAGGAGACGGACAGGGGAACATCAAGATTTGCGTGTGCATCCACTGCCAGTGTTAGCCGCTGTACCGTGAACGCACTGAATCCAGTCGCGGTAGCGCGAACAGAATAGTCTCCGGGAGGAAGCGAGGGAGCCACATATTGGCCAGCGGCATCGCTCGTCAGAGAGCGTTCCACTCCCGTTCCAAGATTGCGAATGACAATCTGCGCGCCAGGCAATGCGGCACCGGATGGATCTTTGACCGTGCCGGAAAGCGTAGCCGTCGATTGGGCAAAAACAAGTGTAGGAACCGCTGCGATGGCTGCCAGTGCGAGAAGGGAATTGCGGTGCTTCATAGTGCCTCCTAAGTGAAACAAGGCGTCGGTCCGGGCATTGAATGCCTCCGGCGACGTCAGGTGTCCGTTTCCACCAACGGATTATTGGTGGTGCATTTAGGTCAGGGTGTCGAAGTCGGCCTAGAACGTGCGGCTTCAAAACGAGTCACCCTTATGGGCAAATTCATTTGCGGTGCGGATGAGCCGTAATATATCAGATATTATCCACGCATTCATCCAAAATTGAAGCGTTTAGGGAGGGCCTATGTTATCGATCCGCTCGCTCCTCGTTTCTTCCATCGTCGTAGGCAGCATCTCCGCGGCGATGAAGGCGCAGATAGCATCGCCAACGGAGAACCTTGCATGGCTTACAAACATAGTGGCCGTGAGCGGCTACGAGTCGGCTCTGTCCGAGCGGCTAGCAGTGGCATTGAAGGATGCACATCCCCATCGAGACAGTCTGGGCAACGTTGTGGTGACGTTTGGGACGGGCGCGCCGCATCGGCTCATCGCAACTCCTATCGATGAACCTGGCTATGTGGTGAGCAGGATTGAAGCTGATGGATATCTGCGTGTGCAGCGGTTACCACAGACTGGTATGCCACCGCACTATAACGAGATGCATAACGCCCAACAGATGCTCATTACAGCAAGAGATGGTGGAACTGTGCCGGGTGTGGTCGCGGGACTATCAATCCATCTCACACCCGGACGTCACAATGTTCCCGATCCAGATGATATCGACAACTTCTATGTCGATATCGGGGCAAAGTCTGAGGCGGCTGTGAAGAAGAGTGGCGTGGATGTACTTAGCCCTCTGGCCGCCGATCGTGCGTTACTGCGTGTCGGTCCGCACCGTTGGGCGGGAACCGCGATAGGTGATCGATTTGGAGCGGCCGTCTTGCTTCAACTGGCGAAGAGCCTGGAAAAGAATCCCGGCATTGGTACCACGACCATTGCGTTTGTAACGCAGCAGTATGCCGGTTCACGAGGACTTACGCGGGTCTTACAGATGACGCAGCCGGAAGAGGTCATTTACCTGGGCCGCGGTCGAAAAGACGTTGCCTCATCGGTGATGGCTGCACCTGCTCTTGGCTCGGGCATCCTGCGTTTCAGTCAGGTGGCATCCCCCGATGCTGAATGGTTTCATACCTCGTCCTTACGTGATGTCCCCGCTGCTCCGTTCCTGATTCGTGGCTACGGTTCGGCGATAACGCTTCCACCTAAGTCGATTCATCTTGGAGTGCCGATTCAGTACCCGCTGACCGCTGGAGAAATGTTGGATGATCGTGATCTCACAAAGCTGTTGACAACCTTGCTCCACGCGCTGGGCACAGATGCTTCCGTGCGGTCACCATCGCCTGTTCAGGCAATAGCGTATCCACCTGTGTCAAAGGCAACAACGAAGCCGGACACCGCGGCTGTACTCAAAGTGTTGACCGAAACCTATGGCGTTAGCGAAGTTGAGAAGTTGCCGCGCGAGGCCGTGGAGCAGCTGCTCCCACCGTGGGTAAAACCGGAGACCGATTCGGCAGGAAATCTGATTGTCCGTTTTGGCAACCGGGATAAACCATCCATGGTTTTCATGGCACATACGGACGAACTGGGTTTCCGGGTCGAGAGCATCGATGCAAACGGCACCCTGCAACTTGATAACAAAGGCGGCGGAGCTCCTGCGTTCTTCTGGGGCCATCCTGCACTGGTGCATACCCATTCCGGTATGTTGGAAGCTGTTGTTGCGCTTCCAGACGGATTTGACTCTACGAGCTTCCACTTTCCTGCAGATTTTCGAATTGCAGCAACGTTGAACGTAGGAGCGGACTCTGCCGCCGAAGCTTCGGCGATGGGCATCGAAGTGGGCGATTTCGTTACGATTCCCAAACGGTTGCGGACTCTTCAGGATGGGCGCGTTTCGGTCAGGAGCCTTGATGATCGCGTGGGTTGCAGTGCCATGGTGGAAGCTCTATGGGCCCTTGGAAAAGACTTTCACAGAGATGTGACGTTCGTGTGGTCCACGCAGGAGGAACTCGGCCTCCTTGGAGCTGGAGCATTCGCCAGGGAAGCAAATGACAAGGGGCGCATTCCCGCTACAGTATTCGCAATCGATACCTTTGTTTCGTCCGACTCACCTTTGGAATCACGACGTTTCGCGGAAGGAAAGCTGGGTGAAGGCTTTGTGATCCGCGCCATCGATAACTCAAATATCGCCCCATGGAGTGCTGTACAGCGCGTGCAGGGAATCGCAGTTAAGCACAACGTTCCTGTGCAGTACGGCGTTACAGGCGGAGGCAACGACGGGGCAGCGTTTGTCCGATATGGAGCAATTGACGTTGCTTTAAGCTGGCCGCTTCGATACGCGCATTCACCAGGAGAAGTGATCGATATGCGAGATTTGGAAGCATTGACTGACATCGTTACGAATCTTGCGAAGGAGTGGTAGTTTTTGAGCGGCGGATTTGTCCGGAAAACGGAAACGCACGAAAGATCCCGATGTCATCATTGAAAAAATTGCAGACCTCACTCAGCCTTACTGAACAGGCCCACGAGAGTATCAAACGCTATATTCTTGCGAAAAATCCAGGCGAAGCGATTCGTTTGACGGAAACATTTTTTGCAGAACAACTTGGTATTAGCAAGTCACCTGTGCGGGAGGCACTCAACTCGCTCCAAAGCGAAGGCCTTGTTCGGATTGAGCCGCGTCGTGGGGCATATGTTCACACCTTCTCTGATACAGAAATCGCCGATTTGTATCAACTTCGCGAAGCTCTGGAGAGTTTCGCTGCGACGATGGTGGTTGCCACTCCGGAGTTGATAGAGACCCTTCGCCACAGCGTAGAGCGGACACATGCATTACTACAAGCCGGCGACAAAACCAAATACATTGACGAAGACATTTTCTTCCATCAGACAATCGTCGCTGCAATTGGCAACCAGGAACTGTCACGCGTCTACAACAACTTGCAGGATAAGCTGCTGTTGTGTCGCTATCAGACCTATCAGCTATCCTCTTCGGATACTCCATCAGCTCATCAGAAAATCGTCGAAGCAATCTCGAGTGGTGACCGCGAATTGGCAAGGAGTGAGACATGTGCTCATATCCATTTCGTTCGCGATACCTTGCTCGCATCATGGAAGTCCACGCAGACGAGACCTGGTGACTTATCGTAGGACGGGTCGTGAGGAAGCGGCGAAGAGAGGAGACAAGCCAGCGCCTAATCTTCGCTACGAACCCGAAGAGATCGCACGCATCAACTTGATCACGCACGGATGCAAGTTGTGCGGTAAGGACACCGATCGAGCAGCCCTGCTCCTAGGCGCGACGATAGCGATGTGGCGCAAGAATGGTCTGGTATCGGCGTTGATCGTAAGGCCCTCGTTCGAAATTCGATGGGTCAGTATTGCCCAAATACTTGGCTGGAAAAATTCAGCAGAACTGGTGTCAATGTGGCTCAGTGAGGAAGGAAAACCTCGAACTGCCATCGTGCGGGACCTAGTAGACGTTCCGGCAAAACTGGCTTACGGGTGCAGTGGATGTACGGCTATACAGTCAATGGAAGTGGCGGAACCCGCGACCGCATGTGATTGGATCAAGGCTTCGAAATACTTTGGCAGCCTGCCCCTGTTCGCTGCTCGCAGCTTTGCTTCGAGGGAATCACGACGACTTGCACTATTCAAAAACTGGATTGCTGCTTCCGTGCCTTCGCGTCGAAGTCCTTGCACGAGCAAAGTCGAACCTTGATCGTTCACATTGGGCAAGACGGAGATGGTGGCATAGTCTTCGCCGGAGTATCCGGTAGGTTCATGTACCGCGTAGAAAGCTTGCTCGCCCGGTCTGGGTATCCGATTATCAATGTATCTCGATCCATGGATGCCACTCTCGACGAACCTGAAGTTCATCCGCGGTTCGTATAGTTCCACCCATGGGTTCGAGTTCTTTGCGCCTACGATGATAAAGTTGCCCGTCAGCATCGTCGCCCCGGTTACTTCCTTGGCAGAACGAAACACGAGTTTGTCGTGAAGCGACCCGGCAAGCTGCGTCAGCATCGAGGCGGCACGTGCATCTGTCATGGATGTAATTTGGGCGTCCTGCAGATAGTGGAGCAGACTCAACTCACCGCGCGAAGCGTTCTCCGGGATTAGGCCCTTCATATATGTGCGGTCGGCATATGCGTCCAGCGTAACTGGACGGTCGCCCAGAAGGCGCAACACATAGCTGACGTCTGCAAGCA